>DATIBJ010000101.1:0-10095 GCA_035457565.1 Pyrinomonadaceae bacterium
TGGGAACAGAAGAAGCGGGGGCGCGCTGGTTGTCCAATTCTCAAGTTGAGTCAGTAGGCCGCTTGCCCCCTTCCCGACTGCACCACTCACCTTGAGCGATTCACGATTCACGATTCACTGTCTTGGCGCGAAGTAGCCGTCCCGCGATCTGACCTGCGTCTTGTCGCGCACACCCCGGATCTCAAGGCGAATAGTCCTGAATTTTCCATCGCGAGCTTTGTTGCTTGGGTAGTAGCCGAGACTATACAAAGTGCCGATGTCCGCCGCCACACGAGCGAAAGCCGCGCGCGCATCTGCCAGGCTGGCAGCCACAAGACTTCTCCCACCTGACGATTTTGAAAGGTCGTTCATCTCCGTTCGCGCGAGATTGTAGAGCGAGCGACTAATTGACATTCGCTCGAATGGTCCCATCTGACAGAAGTCCATATAGTCTTCGTCTTTCGCGCCTTTCACAAAAATCTGCTTGTAGCGTGCCAGCTGTTTCTGCGAAAGCGTGAGCCGCCCATCGTCCCTACAATCTCGCATCAAACGATCTTCAACGAAGTCTTCCGTGTTGATCTGTATGAAATAGCAGGCAATGCCCGCGCGAGTCAGCTTCGCTCTCACTGTCGCGAAGTCGGACTCACTTGCCGAATCAACGCCGTCAGTTAGTGCGACGATTGCCCGTCGTCCGCGCACTTCTTCACGCGGCGGTTCGCCGAAGATATCCGTGGCGACGCGGTCCAACGCATCGTAGTAAGGAGTACCGTTACTGGAACCGAGATTGTCGATCGCCGTTTGCAGCGATTCCCGATCGTTCGTCAGGTTGGTCAACACGTCTACAGTTGCGATCTTACTCGACCCTTCTTTGTAGGTGTTGAAGGCTACCACTCCAACGCGGTCGCCTGGCCGCAACGACTCAACAAAACTCTTCGCCGCTTGTCGTATTAGCGCCACGTCATTGCTGGTTGAACCGGATGTATCGAGAAGGAGCGCGATCTCGAACGGCGCTTGGTCGGTACCGAAGTTTGTAATCGTCTGGAGTTTGCCGTCTTCGAAGAGTTGAAAGTTGTCTTGCCGCAGATTCGCGATCGGACGGCCCGTGCTGTCGGTTACGACCGCGGGCACCGAAACCAGTTGGGTGTCCACTCTAACGACATCGCCTTCATCGACCTCGTCGCCGGAATTTACGGTCTTCGGAGGAGTTTGCTGCTGCGAGCCATTTACACGGCGGGGCCGCTTCTGCTCTTGCACTCCCATCTGCGAAGCAACAGCAGTCAACGCCGTTATCGTCAGCAGAAGAGAAGCCAAGATCATCAAAGTGTGGGACGGTTTGAATCTCATGGTTAATTAACTTCAGATGGGCCCCGCGCGTGGTAAAACTATAGCGGTAAACGCACGAACTGCAAAACCGTTCCGAAAGCGGAGCAGATCCGCCGATTTTCACCGATTACACAGATAAAGAGTCAGGCAGGTACGTTTCCTGACCACACTGCGACCGAGGACCTAATGCTTCGAGTCATTTCGTGTGAATTCGTGGATCGGTTGTTCCGCTCCGGCAGTAAAGCGATCCACGAATTCACACGAAATGACACGAATTGAGTGGCTCGCTACGGCTTCCGGTTTTAAACGGCTCGTCGATTCAATAGTTTCTGTGCAAGGCCGTGATCTGTGAGAATCGGTGGATCTGCTTGTCGGATCTGCTGAGCTTGACACTCCCGTTTGGGTTCTTTAGCATGACTTGCCCGTGACGCAAGAAGATCTTTGATTGCAGCGTGCCGAAAGATTTTTAGAGATCAGAATAGGCAGCAGTGCTGTATCGCAGGCACGTACGTCAATGGTAGACGGCTTCCCTTACAAGGAAGAGGTTGGGGGTTCGAGTCCCTCCGTGCCTACCAGTTTAAAGATCTCAGATCTCAAATCTCAGAGATTCAACCGTGTGAGATCTGGTATTTGACATTTAAGATTCGGGAAAAGAGTTTGCGGAGTCGTAGTTCAGTTGGTTAGAACGCCGGCCTGTCACGTCGGAGGTCGCGGGTTCGAGTCCCGTCGGCTCCGCCATTTAATTCAATAACTTACGGTTTCGGGACATCAGCCGGAACCGTATTTTTGTGTTTGTTTGCCGTGCGTTGTGCTGCACTCAGTTCTGTGGATAGTCTGGCTCGCCATTACCAAGCTCACATTCCTGACCATACAAAGTCAGATCCAAGGCCCTCGCAACCTTCAGCTCACGTTCTTTATGAAGGGTGAAGAATGCGTTGTCGATATTGATATAGACGATGCGGGTGGTCTCGAACATGTTTTTCAAGTCGTGAAAAACAAATTTACCGGACCAACCAATCCCTTCGTTGTCCACGATATTTTATTGAGGTTTCTGAAACTCGATCCCGGCTACAAATTCGTGGTCTGGAAACAGACGACTGGCAGGCTAACCGTCTCTTAACGACGCCGAAATGTCCACGCGATTAAAACGTGAAATCGCGAGTAAGTTTGATCTGAAAACTGTAGGAGGGCCGTTCGAGTCCTGCACCGGTACTCTGATTGTAGATGACGAAGAAATCGCTGTTGGGCCGGTAGATGTACCTTAGTCGCACGTTAATGACCGACACGCGTGCAGCTGAATTCAGTTGGACTAGCGCGGAGGTCAGCAACTTCCGCGAGAAATTATAGTTGACTCTGCCGGCAAAGAGGCTGGTGGAAAAATTTCCTTCTTGCAATCGCACTTTGTTGTAGCTCTCGGACAAATCAACTAATAAATGCGCATTCGGTCGCCAGGTGATTCCACCCGTGGTCTCATATCTTTTTCCTGAATAAAAATCTCCCCAACGCTCTCTCAAAGTTAAAACGATAGCCTTGCTTTGGTCGCTCGTATACGAGATTCGCGGGCGGTTGAAATGGTATGTCCCGGCGGGGATAACAATTCCGGGGCGAATCTCAAATGGCTCGGTCAGCACATCAGTCACGTCTTCGATAGGTCGGAAGAAAAACTCCGAAGAGTTCTTGAAGATCGTATCCCAGGACAGTTCGGTCTGCCGTGTGGCGAGGTTGCCTGCACGATCTGAGTAGTATTCGAGCTGCGTCTCAAACTCCATCTGCTGGACGTGAGGAATGAATTTGGGTCGTGGTTTGTACGCTAGTTGACCAAAGTATTGATGAATAGCGTTACGTTCGATGAAACCAACCTCGGGATTGAAATTTGCCCCGACATCTTCATACAGAGTAATGAACCGGTAGAGATCGTTTTCGAAAATTGATTCGATGCGCGATGAGCCGGCGCTTGAGCGAACGCTCGGAGTCGCCGACCCCATCCAGAACGCCTTGAACTTGTAGTGATCGGTTAGATTGAACTCAGCGTCGACACCACCAACGCGATTGTAATTGCTGCCGCCCACGGCAGTGGCGCCTTGACGATTGACAAAGATGGCTCCGATATAAGAACGCTTAAGAATGTCGCGCTTAACTCGGAGGACAGAGAACTCTTGGCGCGGAATGCCAAGGCCGGTTGAGACTTGGCCCAACTTGCGCGTCTGCACTTGCAGCAATCCGACGTTATAACGACCAATCTTGCCAGTAACCTTGGCGCCGTAGTCGATGGACACAGGCAGGCCTCTGTTCGTCAATCCAATGCGACGAGAAAAGAAGGCTTGATTTTCTCCTTCTCTACCAAAGAGAAAGATTCCTGAATTCTCCAGAAAGAAGTCCCGCTTTTCGGGAAAGAAAACAGAAAACCGAGTGAGGTTGACGATCTGATTATCGACTTCAGCTTGACCGAAGTCGGGATTGACCGTGAATTCAGCCGTCAAGGATGGTGTGATGCCGAGCTTTGCGACTTCCAGTCCGGCTCGAGCGCGCAAGCCGGCATCAAAACCTTCCTTCCCGACTAGCGGTGCACCCTGCCTCCATTCGCCGGATGCGTAAGGCTTGATCTCCCGCAAGCGACGACGTCGAATCTCTTCAACTCCAGCGAGTTCACCGGCCTGCGAAACGCGCTCAAGTCCAAACGAACGTTGCCAACTAGTCCAAAGGTTCTCTTCATCCTTGCGCCGGATGATGCGAGCAACATTGAAGCCCCAGGTATCGATTCCTTCTGTGAAACGAAGAGTGGTGAGCGGTACCGCAATCTCAACCACAAATCCTTCCGCATCGATTTGCCCTTGAGAGATCCACGGTGCATCCCATGAGATATTGACGACACGACCTTCATCGGTAATCAACGCGTCCTGTTGCGTTCCAAGAGGATTAACGGCAAAGCGAAAAGCATTCCGGCGATCATGATATGTGTCGAGGAGAATTTCGACCTTATCGTCATTAGCGAAACTCGCATCACGTACGAGCTCTCGCGCGTTGATATGCGCGGCATCAGAATCAAACGCACGAATGCTGAAATAGATGTTCTGGTGATCAAACAGCACGCGCACCTCGGTCCTTTCCGAAGCGGGTGCGCCTTCAGTCGGCCGCTGCTGATGAAAATCAGTTGCCGGTTGGGCCAACGACCAAGCCGCCTCGTCGAGTAGACCGTCGATCTTGATGGCATCGGAGACACGAATCGCTTGAATTCGTCTGAATTCGTTGCCCTGCACCGGCGTAGATTGCTGGAGGACATGGCTTGTTAGAAGCTGTTGTGCTTGACCGACGACAACCAATAGAGGAATGCTGAGCGCAACAATCAGACGCGCCCTGAAGCGTTCGAATTTGTTATCGAAACGCCTCTGTGCGTTCGTCATAGTTGCTTATCAGAGGGTAAGGCGATTCCTACTGTACCAAATGTTGCCAGTGGCTTCATAAACAACCTCATCAGCAAAAAAGAAACGAGCTACAGCGTCTCACTTGGGAAGGGGCATCGTTTCAACCCTTCGGTTGACTTCGTCCCAATTCACATTTTGCATGAAAGCGTCGACGTATTTAGCCCCCGCTGCGCCTTAGTCCATATGGTAGGCACGCCTTAGTCCATATGGTAGGCATGCTCGTACATGTCAAGCACCAATAAAGGATAGCCCATCGGCGCGTTATGCATGTGATCCCAGGCCCTGTAGTTGTGTACTCCACCGGTATGCAAGTTATAAGAAAGTATTGTCCAGCCTGAGCCACCGCCCAGAGCATTCGCTGTCTTCTTGAACTCCGCTTCCCACTGCTCGTACGTCAATCTTCAGTCAAGTGATAATGACAAAGGTCACTCATCCCGTCGAGAGATCTTTATGACGCCAGTGCTCCTCAGGACGTAGTGGAAGGCACGATTGTACCAGTAGGTGTGCCAGTAAAAGGTTCGTAGCAGTGTCACCGCATGACGATCAACGTCGGCCTGAGTTCTCTTTAAGTTGCTGACAACAAAGACACCAGCTGTAAATTCGCCCAGACACACATGGCCTGTCACGTCGGAGGTCGCGGGTTCGAGTCCCGTCGGCTCCGCCACTTATTAAGAAGGATCTCAGATCTCAAAATCTCAAATCTCAGATTTTCAGATCTCGAATCGAAGATCCGAGAAAACGCCAGAGACCATTCTACGGAATGGTCTTTTGTGTTTTCGCTGCAAAAACGGCAGCTGAAATAAAAATCACTTCAGATAACAAACAGTCGTTTTGTTTTATTGACGCAGCGTGATAAGTGGATAAGATCCGCACTACCGGCGCTAAGTCACTGGGGTGAGGACAGTGACTTTGAGGCTGAATGTCTCCGCCAACCTTGAGAGGCCGATGTCGCTCATCGGCCTTTCGGTTTTTACCGACGCGGAAAGAGAGAGAGGGAAAGAAAAGAAATC
Organism: Pyrinomonadaceae bacterium; assembly: GCA_035457565.1. GTDB lineage: Bacteria > Acidobacteriota > Blastocatellia > Pyrinomonadales > Pyrinomonadaceae > PSRF01. Next base: position 5,735 of record DATIBJ010000101.1, read on the forward strand.
ATTGGTCATATATCATTTGACATTTCCTATTTGAGATTTTGGAGGAACGATTGTGCTATGCGAAACAAAATGACAATTGATAGATGTCAAATGATATATGACCAATGGTTTCTCTACTTCCCTTTCCATCCATTCCCTCTTCCCCGCTTCCCCTTTTCCCCTTTTCACGCCGATAATCGAAACAAATGATCTCAGTCGCCGAAGCAATTCAAATTGTTCGCAACCAAACTGCAGCTTTACCTTCCGAACGTGTTCCGTTGAGTCGCGCGCTCGGTCGCGTACTCGCTGAAGATATAGTCGCTGATTCAGATCTGCCTCCTTTTGATCGCGCGCAAATGGATGGATACGCCGTACGCGCCGCCGACGTACAAGAGCCGCCGGTACGTTTGCGTATCGTCGGTGAATCGGCGGCTGGTCGCGGCTGGCATCAGGAACTTCAAGAGGGTCAGGCCGTGCGAATTATGACCGGCGCTCCCGTACCGGCAGGCGCCGACGCCGTGCAACAGGTTGAACTGACTCATGAGCTTCGCGATGGAACGGTTGTGGAGATTCTCGAGAGTGCTGAACTTGGTCGTTCAATTGTCAACCAGGGTAATGAAATCAAACAGGGGACAACGGTCCTACGCGCCGGCGTTCCGATCACGGCTCAAATGATTGCGGTGCTGGCTTCGTTCGGTTATGGAGAAGTGAATGTGGGAGGTGCACCACGTGTTGCGATCTTCGCAACTGGAACGGAACTCGTCGATGTCGATGAAAAACCCGGCCAGGATCAGATTCGCGATTCGAATAACTTTACGATTGAGGCCTATGCACGATTGGCGGGTGCAGCGGTCGAGCGGTTGCCGCTCGCCGGAGATGAACGAGCGATGCTCGCAAAACGAATCAACCGAGCAGCGCGCGAGTCGGATGTTGTCATCACGTCCGGCGGAGTCTCGATGGGTGTCTACGATTTCACCAAGGCGGCCTTGAAGGAACTCGACGCTGAGATTTTTTTTGAGAAAGTCGCTCTAAAACCCGGTAAGCCTACGGTGTTTGGACGGCTTCCCGGTGGGACATTGATATTTGGTTTACCAGGGAATCCCGTGTCGGTATCTGTCACCTTCAACCTATTCGCGCGCACAGCAATCCTCGCTATGCAGGGCGCCAACGAACCTGCTTTGAAACCCGAGACTGCTGTTTTAGCAAGCAGCGTTAAGACAGCAAAGGATCGCGAGACTTACTACCCTGCTCAACTGTTCACCAACGATGATGGTGAGTTAGTTGCTTTTCCTTTGAAGTGGGGCGGATCGTCTGACTTCGTCGCTTTCGCGTCTGCAACCTCGCTCATTGACTTGCCCGCGGGCGCCGGCACAGTCGAAGCTGCGTCGATGGTGAGGATCGTGCGCTTGCCACAGTAAGAGGATTGCCGAACGCCGATTTTTGATTGCCGATGGGATCTTTCCGCTGCTGCAATCGGGAATTGGCACTCGACAATCGGCAATGACTAAAGCGTCTGGAACATCAGAACCCCTAACGCCATCAGTATTGGTCTAAGTTTATCTGACAACGCAGTGAAGCCGTCGAAACCAGGCAATCGCGCTATTCGATCACTAACCTTTCGATTCAAATGCTCTAAGCCCGTTGGACCACGAAACAGCGTTCTCACCACGTGATGTGTCTCGTGCTCCGTCTTTGGTCCCTGTCCTACCGGCGTCCAGAAGCGCGACACAATAAACCTGGCCAGGTTCTGCGAGAACTTCGCCCTTGACAACTTCACACGAGCAACGTTCCAGTAAAAGTTCGTATGGATCGACTCCTCTTGCACTATACCGGCCAGCAACTTCTTCAAAACTGGATGACCGGCAAGTTCCGCCAATCTTTGATATGCCTGCAGCGCGGTAATCTCGTTGATTGTTCCCCAAACCATATGAGCGCCGTGAAAGTGGTGGCCGAATGGTTTGACGGCGATATTGAGCAGGTAGGTTTGAATCTTGTAGTAGGCAGGAATCTTGCGCATCGCTTCCCTCTGCCACTTTTCTTCAGTTGGATAACCCGCCTCGTTTAGAAACCTATTGAGCAGGTTGCCGTGATGAAGCTCTTCAATGCTCCAGCGGTCCATGAATTTTCGAATCACCGGATCGCGGCCGGTCGGCGTGCGTAGCAATTCGCGATAGTACATGTCAGTGTAGAATTCGATATCCCGCATGTAGACCAGCACTGGAATAAATGCCGGGTTGAGTGGGTAGTCTCTTATTTCTTCCCACTTGATGCTGTTAACGTACTCGTTTGAAAGCGCTCGTGGCTGTCGTTCGTACCAGTCCAGAACGTCTTTATCGGTTTCAAACATAGAGGTCTCCAGAAAAGGCGAATAATCGTCTAGCCAGTGGTCTATCTATGTACGACAAGCCCTGGGTTCGTGGATTTAGTTCAGATTGTTCCGTCGACTGACCGTGCCGATGAAGGGCGTCAGAATCATAATTTAGGAAGTGCAACCAGATCCACAGGTTTTCACAAATTACACAGAACACGAGCAGTAAGAAGGAGCACTGGATTCTTCTCCTGCTCCTGCTCCTGCCCCTGCTCGTTTGACTCTTGCTTCGGCCCAGCGTTCTGTTATCTACTGACGCCAATGAAGCCGTTCACACACATGGACGATCAGGGCCGCGTAGCGATGGTGGACACGAGCGGAAAAGAAGTGACTTCGCGTCGAGCAATCGCGTCCGGGCGCGTTTTAATGTCGCCGGACACGATTTCCGCCTTACGCACAAACAGAGCCCCCAAAGGCGATCCGCTTGAAACTGCGCGAATCGCCGGTATCATGGCCGCCAAGCGCACAGCTGAGCTCATTCCCCTTTGCCATCCATTGCCGCTAACGCACGTCGACGTTCAAGCCACTATCGAAGAAGACGGCGTTTCACTAACGGCAGAGGTTGCCACAAATGCTCAGACTGGAGTGGAGATGGAAGCATTGACGGCAGTGACGGTGGCAGCCCTGACCGTCTATGACATGTGTAAAGCCCTGGAAAAGGCCATAACGATTACCGCAATTAGGCTCGAGCGGAAGGAAGGCGGCAAGTCGGGCGATTACCAAAGGCACGGCTGAATTGGAACTTGGCCGTCTGATTGTGCGTTATTTAAGGCAACCGCCGGTCGACAACAAGCAAAGCGGGTCGAAAATTAACAGGAGAATTGCAATGCGAGTAAGTATTTCTCAAGACGCGCGGCCGCAGGCCATGACGCTTCTCATTGCCACCACGATATCAGTCTTACTATGGTTTATTCCTTTTGCCGAAGTTCTCACTTATCCCTTCCGCATATTCGTTACGTTTATTCATGAAGGTGGGCACGCAATCGCTGCACTCGTGACCGGCAACTCAGTTGAGAGTTTAAGCGTTGCGATGAATGCGAGCGGCGAGACTTACACAACCCAGGGCGGTCTCATATCGCAGTTCTTCATTTCCAGCGCCGGCTACATCGGTTCGATGGCATTTGGCGCGCTCTTGCTCATCCTGATTCGCAAAGCGATCGCCGCGCGCATTGTGTTGCTGGGATCGGCAGCAATCATCTTTGCGTTGACGATGATTTACGGATTATTCAAACCGCTGTTTAGTTGGAACAACTGGTCGGGTATTCCCTTCACTTTGCTTGCTGGAACAGCTCTCTCGGTTGGCCTAGTGCTTATCGCGCGTTTTGCAACTGCGAAGGTCGCGGGATTCTTCGTGAGCTTTCTCGCAGTGCAATGCGTACTCAACGCGCTGTTTGATCTAAAGACTGTCTTCTTTCTCGCTTCACCGTTTGCGCCTGCAGTACCGACTGATGCTGTGAACATGGCCAATGCGACCGGATTACCGGCGATTCTCTGGGCAGCGCTGTGGATCGTACTCGCGTTGGGTATCTTGTGGTTTGCGATGCGTCTATATGTAGCGGGCCGGGACAGAAGCTTTCAACCTGATCTGCCGTTCGAGGACACGACGGTGTAAAAGACAAACCATTGGTCAGTTATCATTCGACATTTCTCATTTGTCATTTGAAAAGCATTAGTTCGTTCCAATTTCGGCCTTCACTCAACTCAGTGGCAAACAGTCAGTACCGAAACGCGGGGTGTTCGATAAACTTTAGTTTGTCGTCGACGTTCGGCGAGACTCAAGTTGCACTGGGGGCAGCCGCCTCGGTACTCATCGACAAACTTAAAGTTTATCGAACACCCGACGCTACCGCGTTTCGGTACTGACTGTTTTGCTACGGCATCGAGTGTGTGGACACAACTGCGCTTGAAAACGATCTTGCATTCCCTGTATAAGGGCAATCCACATTTCACCGACACGAAGGAAGATTCAGATCTAGTGCCTACTAGTCGTCACAGAAAAGCCAAGGCTAAGAAA
>DATIBJ010000102.1:0-7277 GCA_035457565.1 Pyrinomonadaceae bacterium
GGCGCCCTAATCTTCTCCGCGTCGTGTATGAAAATCGGCGCCCACGGAGGGACGCCCACTACAAATTCCGCGCTGGCTGGCCGACAAGATCGCCCCTACAAATTATGGCAACTAGTCAATCCTATTCGTGATAATGGGGCGTTTTTGGTATGTTAACCGCCGATTTAGGCTTTCGAATTCACGAACCCATGGCCACAATCCTCATCGCAGAAGACTACGACGACAATCGCGAGCTTTTGCGGATACTTTTAAGCAGCGCGGGATACGACGTTGACGAAGCCCGAAACGGAGCCGAGTGTGTGACCATCGCCCGCCGCCAACCACCCGATCTGGTTATGGTTGATCTATCGATGCCGGAGCTGGATGGCTGGGGTGCTTTTCGTGAATTGAAGGCGGATCCGGCAACAGCTGCCATCCCGTGTGTCGCGGTGACGGCGCACGTTGAATCGGATAAAGAGCGGGTTCTCAAAGCCGGTTTCGACGGGTTTGTCAGCAAACCCTTCCGCACTGAGGAACTGTTGTCGACGGTTGCGCGCTTGATACGAAAGCCCGTTCCGTGACCAGAACTTCACTGCTTGTAGATCATTCCGTTCCTCATCACGAACCGGACGCGCCGAACAGCGGAGATGTCCGCCGTTGGGTCTCCTTCAACAGCGATCACATCGGCCAACAATCCGGCTTTAACCTGTCCCACCTTGTCACCAAGATGAAGCACACGCGCATTGATTGACGTGGCCGATCGCAACGCATCGATGGCTGGCATCCCAAACTTCACCATCAGTTCAAGTTCGCGAACGTTATCGCCATGCGCAAACACACCGACGTCACTTCCGTTTGCGATCGTGACGCCCGCATCGAGTGCTGACTTGAACACAGCGCGTTTACGTTCGACGTTTGCGCCGGATGCGACTGACAACGTCGGACACAGTGCAATTCCACGTTCCTTCATCAGGCGAAAAACTTCCGGAGTACCACCATCGCCGTGCTCAATGGTTTCTACGCCCGCCAAAGCAGCGCGACGCATCCCTTCAGTCGTCGTAGCGTGTGCTGCAACGGGAACATTCGCGCTCTTCGCTGTTTCGACTACTAACTTTATTTCGTCGAGCGAGAACGTCGGCGCTGCACCCTGAGCGCCCCAACGATAGTCGGCATAGATCTTTATCCAATCAGCGCCGTGCCCGATCTGATCACGAACCACACGAGTCAAGCTATCGACGCCATCAGCTTCTTCAGCCCCTTGCGGTACACGCCATTCAGATGCGTAGCCTTTTGGTCCATAGCTGCCGGTGGCGACGATGGCTTTCGTAACTACCAGCATTCGTGGACCGGGAATGATTCCCTGCTGTACTGCTTGCTTGAGTCCGACGTCGGCATATTCGGCGCCTTCCGTTCCCAGATCACGAATCGTCGTGAATCCTGCCTGCAAAGTGTTTCGCAAATGATTTGTCGCGCGAGCAACACGTAGCGAAAGCGACTCCTTAGCAACCTGATCGTTCCAAACCGTCTCACTGTAAGGATGAAGCAAGACATGCGAATGCGCTTCGATCAATCCAGGTAGTAACGTTAATCCAGGTAAGTCAATTGTTTTCGCACCCACTGGTATTTGAAGACTGCCTGCTGGGCCGGCGGACTCGATCTTCTCTCCGCGTACGACTACGACCCAATCTCGATGGAGCTGAGGGGTCGTTCCATCGAACACACGCGCCGGTTTGAGTAGATAGATGGTGTCTGACTGCGGAGATTGAACTGAGCTATCCGCCGAGGTCAGCGGCAGAGCAAGTGTTAAGGCGAGGAGAATCAGAAAAGCGCATCGCATATGTCAGACCCTTCGACTACGGTTTTTAGCCGCAGATTTGTGCAGATAAGGCAAAGTCAGAACAGCAGCGAAGCGACTGAATGGCCCAGCAATTGTTGGCGCGTTAACAATAGCTTCGCTTTTGTTCTGTACCTCGTGTTATCTACGTAAATCTGCGGCTTACTACTTCTCAGAAATCACAAGTTGCTGGAATCCTGGCGGCAACGGATGAATTGTGCTTCGTTTGAAACCGGCATTGGTCAACATCTTCTCGAGCTCAGCAAACGTGTAAGCATCGCCCGCCCTGGTGCCGGCCAACATCACTAAGGAAAACCCTGCCGTTTCGGGAGGCGAAATCCGATCTTCGTTGGGAACGAACTCGAGCGTGACCGCACGTCCGTCGGGCTTTAATGCCGCGTGAATCTTACGCAGCAGCGTTTCGTTTGTCGGCGGATCGAAGTGATGCAGGAAGTTTGTGATGAGAACCAGATCGTAGTCGCTTCCGAAATCGACTGCGAAAGCATCACCTTCAATCAGTTTATGCCGATCACCGACGCCCATCTTTGCAGCGTTCTCGCTTGCGACCTTCAGCACATTGGGCCAATCGACCGCGACAATTTCGGCTTTCGGATTGTTCATGGCGAAAGCGATACCGAACATTCCATGACCCGCGGCGATATCGAGAATCTTCAGCGGTTTGTCAGCCTGTGGATCGACGAGCTTGGCGATCTGCTGCGAAGGCATCATCATCATCCCGGCCATACCGCGCGCAAATTTCACCCAGATCGGATTGTCGGCTGAAACCGTTCCTTCTTCAGAGACAGCGGTTCCACCTTTGCGCACTGCTTCCGTCAACGATTCAAAGCCGGCAGTCAACATGGGTGACAGAAGAAACTCGGTGGCGCCCCCGATGTATGCGGGTGAACGCTTGTCGAGAAAGAACGCTGAGTCGGGCGTTAGTTGATACTGGTCACCGTTCTTCGTCAGAAAACCCATGATGCAAAGGTTGTCGCACAGGATTCGCACACCGCGTTCGTTGGCGCTGACGCGCTTCGCGATCTCGGCAGCGGTTTGATTACCTTCTGCGATAGCCGTGAAGATTTCCAATTCCACGGCAGCTTTCAGAGCTTCGGTGCGCTGATGTGCATTCACGGTTTGAAAGAACAGTTGCGGTGATGGTTGCTGGGCAGCGGGAGTAGACATGATTTCCTCTTTCCACTAGATGATTTGGAGCGAAGCTTAGCGCGCGAATGTTAACCCAATTAGCCGCGCTTCGGTCAAATGTGGAAGCAGGAGAGGGATAACAGAATTGACAGGAAAAGCGGATTGTAGAGAGATCCAATCGGCAATCGGCAATGACTACCGAATCGGTTCGCGCAAAACCATGTCCGCAACTGTAGCCGCAGCCTGGGCCGCCTGCGGATGAGTGCGATGAAGTCCCGCAACCTGCAACAGCGCTTCGCCTGTCCTTGAGAACATGCGAAACAGATCGCCTTCTTCAGCGCGTGTTTCGCGGACAATCTGTGGCCACGCCGCGCCGCCGGCCCAGTGAACTGCCGCACCAGCAGCAGAGAAGTTCAATTCGGGCGCTGGCTCAACTCCGTATTTCCACTCTTCGTTTGCCACGTTGAAACCGATGTCTTCGAACTTTGCGAGTGAAGTCACTACGTCGTCTTCCAGCTCCAGCTCGCCGTAGTCGCGATCTTCATCAGCCGTTAGCGCGGCCATGATTCCAGCCATCTGTTTTGGCTCGAGTTCGTTGAAGAGACCACTCTCGAGCGCCTCGCCAACGAGCAACGGTCTATCGATATGAAGATCGGCAAGCCAACGACCACGTTCAGTAACTTTCTCCTCTGCAAAGTTGAGATAGCCAAACACTGAGAGTACCCTTGCGCGGTGCTCAAAGGGTTCCCAGACGTGTTCGCGCAACGCCTCAATTCGTCGTGACGCACGTTCGTGTTCTTCCGCAGTCTCGCGCAACTCCCACAGCACTTCAGTACAACGCTTACGCTCAGCGTCATTCATCTCAATCGGAAGAAGTTTCTCAATTGCCTCTTCCAGGAGATTCAGCGCGTCACTCTCTTCGGCATTCGCATCGCGCAACCGAGGCTCGCCCAGGACGAGTTCTTTTCCACGCTCTCGAATTTCTTCGAATGCGCGCTCGATGTCGTCCTCGCGCAAACGATAAACCGGCGAATAGACGCGACCGATCCGCTCGACCGGAAAACTCGCACCACGACCATCTTCGCGAACACCAGTGACATTACCGTCGCGCTTTTCAATAATCATCACAAGACGTCGTCCACTACGTCCGACTCCGACCACGCGACCCGGCTTCACTACTTCAGCAATCCAGCGGTGAAAGAGTTCCGCGCGACTCTGTGGCTTCATTTCCTGCAAACGCGAGCGCGCACTTGTGAGTCGCTCTAGACCAAGTACGGCCGAGACAGACAGGCTGCCTCCTGCTTCGGCCAGCCTCGATACTATGCGGCGCTGACTTGCTTCTCTTGTCTTCTCCAACTCGTTGATTCGATGGGCTGAATCTCGATAAGCGAAACTTCGTTCGGCGATCTCTCGCACTTGCGCAAAAGATCCGAAGGCATCCAGCAGATTGAGAAGAGTTGTGTACGTCGATCGAAATTGGCTTACGAGCGGATCGGGAGACGCTTTGAGAAGTTCGGCAATGCGCTCTGGATCTTGATGTAAACCCGGTGCGGCGATGACGAACCCTACGTTGTCTCTACCACGACGGCCGGCGCGGCCGGTCATCTGCTGCAACTCAGACGCGGTCAGCGCTCGCCAACCACTGCTCGATCGCGCGTCAGCGCCTGTGAGCACTACTGTGCGCGCGGGAAAGTCGACGCCGGCGGCGACTGTCGCAGTCGCAAAGATCGCGTCGAGTAGTCCAGCACTCATCAACCTCTCAATAACAAGTTTCCAGGCTGGAATATGTCCGGCGTGATGCGAGGCAACACCGCCGCGAATGATAGTGTCCCAGTGACGGTGATTCCGAACCTCAGGACGCTCCTCAACAAACGCACGCATGAACTCGCGACGTTCCTCGCGCCGACGTTCAAGTGGATCCCGACGAGTAAGCGCTGCCTCCGAAGCAGCTTGATCACACCGCCTGCGCGTGGGCATGAAGACAATTGCCGGTAACAATCTGTATTCGTCAAGCGCAGCCAGCAATGTTGCTGACGGCATTTCCGGCATGCGTAGTTTCATATCGTCAAGGATGAAGGATGAGGGATTAAGGATGAAGTCAGACACGGAGATGGAGCGACGCGGCGACACGGTGACTCTCCGCATCGCCGTGCCTCTACTTTCCGTCGGTTTTCATCCCTCATCCTTCATCCCTCATCCTTTAATAGCGCCGCCGAGATCGCGACTGCTCACGCTCGTCTCTATTGCGTTCGATCAGCTGAGTTATCTCCGGGTTCAATTGCCCTCGATCAGTCATCAGCGGCAGCAGACGTTTGTCGGGCAACAGTACCGCCGATCGCAACGGTACCGGTCGCTTTTGCGGCCCAGGAACAACTCCACACCTCACGCCTCTTACTTCTTCTATCCATGAGGCAAACTCTCCGGCATTACCGATCGTTGCCGACAAAAGCAACAAACGTATTCGCGGAGGAGTAAGAATTATCGCTTCTTCCCAAACGTGCCCTCGATCTTCATCACCCAGGTAGTGCGCCTCATCCAGCACCACCAAATCTGCATTCACTTCACCGCTACCACGGAGTGAATCAAAGAGCTGGTTGCGATAGATTTCCGTAGTCCCAACAATCAACGGCGCGTCGGAATTTTCCTTACGATCGCCCGTCAGAATCCCGACCCGTTGAGCGCCGAACTCCTCGATGAACTCCTGGTACTTTGAATTCGTTAGGGCCTTCAGTGGCGTGGTGTACCAGGCGCGACGGTCTTGTTCGAGGAGCCGTTTGATCTCTTCCCGCGCAATCCAGGTCTTGCCGCTGCCTGTAGGTGCGGTCACTAAAACATCTTCGAATTCAAGCGCGGCAAGGGCTTCGAGTTGAAATGGGTCGGGCTTGAAAGGTGCTGGTGGTGGGGTTCCAATACCTGCCAAAAGCTTCCGGATTTCCGTGGTTTGAACCGGTTTGGCTCGGCCGTAAGCCCGAGGTTCTGATGTGCTTCTGTGGCTGCGTTCTCGATGGTTGTCGCGGCGATTCTGGCCACTTCTCGGTCGTTGTCTCCCACGTTGCCTCATGAGTTGTATTCTAGCCGTGCGACAGTGGCCTGCGAAGTGCTAATGCTGCCGATGGAAGTTACAATTGTCTCACAACGTGTCGCAGCAACTGGGCGTCTAACCCGCGGAAGATTGGAAAGCAATTCGCTATTAGTAATGGCAGAGTTATTCGAAAATGTTGAGGTCAATCGCGAATCGCGAAGCGCCGTGCTAATGCGTCTTGTTGCCGGTTCGCTTGTAATCCATCTCGCGATGATTTGGGCGGTCATTTATGTTCCGGCGCTACGCGACACCTTGAACATCGCTGCGCTGATTGCGAGTACGAAGTTTGTAGAGAAACCATACAACCGCACGGAAATCGGTGACGAAGTCCAGATGCTGGAACTTGCAGAAAAGTTTCGCTACCCCGACGGCTACTTTGCGACCGCGAATGGATACGCAACAGAAACTGTTGGGGGTGCTGGCGCTTTCGATCCTTTCGCACCGCGCATAATCTCGGAAGCAAGAAATGAAGTTCCCGAACCAAGTCCGTCGCCCAGCCCGTCAGGTAGTCCGGCAGCTAGTCCGTCTCCCGCAGCGAGCCCGTCGCCTTCGGTTGTCGCAGTCGATCCGGAGCAACCGAAGCCCAACAGCAACGCGGCGGGATTAACTCCTGAGCAAGCTCAGGCCGAGTTGGATCGAACGGCGAAAGAGAACAATCTCGAGCTCCCGGACGAGACACAAATCAACAAACAAGTATTGAAGGATTTTGCCGCTTACGCGAACGAGCTAAAGAAATCAGGCAAACTCGATCTTAATCAACCTTTCGAGATTGTGATCGAAGCGGAACTAGATCAAGACGGCAAACTCAAGAACCCGAGGTTTACAAAGAAGTCCGGTGATGCAAATCTCATCGATCTCTTCGGCCGCCTCGTTGCGGCATTGAACGACAGTGGGTTCCTCATTTATTTGAAGCCAATTAACAAAGACAATCCGGGCGCGAAGGTGGTATTCACAATCAAGCAGGGCGAGACGGAAGTGCTGGCGACAGTGGAATCGGAGGTGTCTTCGCCGAACAGTGCGCGAACGCTTGCGACAGGACTCAACGCAGCACTCGCGTTGGGCGCAGGAGCACGAGCCGGAAAAGACGAAGCGGTTATCATGAGAAACACGATTGTCACACCGGAGGGCAAGAAGATCGTCGTCAACTTTGCGATGCCGAGACAGAGTGTTGTAGATCTAATCAAAAAGAACCTCGAACCGGGTGAGTGACGGTCGTGTAGTAATTTGTAGGGGCGT
>DATIBJ010000103.1:0-9998 GCA_035457565.1 Pyrinomonadaceae bacterium
CGGGAGGACGCCGGCGATGAAGAAATCGGAGTTGGTGGCCCAGCCGCGGCCAGTGGCTGGTCCCCAACCCCACCACAGCACTGCATTGCCTGCACATAGAGCTGCCACCACATAAGGCGCAACACGCTTGGAATTAAGCAGCACTTCGTTATAAGCGACGGCTGCGAACCTGCGCACTGACTGGAAACTCACCGCGCCCAAAAGCTCCAATGATGAGAAATGTTTTTTCCCCGGTGCGCGCTCAAAAGGCGTGAACTTCAGGTAGGCGATGGTCAAACACACACCAGCGCCGAAGATAAGCAACACCCGGTTGAGGATCATGTCCGGGGTGTAGTTTATGACATAACTATTGAGAAATTCCGCGCTGTTTCCGAAGCCGTTGTTGCTTGGGCCCGAATTAAGCAGAAAGGCATCGAAAAAGATCTTCCAGCGGATTGTTAGCGGGGATACAAAGAGCAGCATCAACGAGACGTAGATCGGATAAAAGCTGACAGCGAGACCGTAAACGATTTTCCTATTGCGCGTAAGCGTGCCGACCGTAAAGTAGATGGCGGCCAAAGTTAAGTGAGTGATCACCACGAAGAAAAAGAAGTGCTTGAAGTACGGGAGCACCTTTGCCTGTTGGACCACCATTCGCGTTGGATGAAATGCTTGCAACAACATTTGCGTCAGCGGAAATGCTGCCATGCAACACACCAGCACAAAGAAGTTGCCAAAGAATTTTCCGAAAAGGTAATGGGCGCGATTGATAGGCTTTGAAAAGATCAGCGGGTCAATACCCAACCGAAAGTCTCTAATTACCGGGTCCCCCATAATGACCGCGCTGAAGAGCGGAGGTCCCAGTAAAAAAGAGAAGGCCTTGAGGCCTCTGGCGATGTAAAAGTCGCTGTTGGTGGCCCAGCCCAATCCGACCGCTGGTCCCCTCACCCAACCCATTACGGCCGCAGCGCTGCATACAATCATCAAAACATACGGAGCGACACGTTTGGAATTGAGCAGCACCTCGTTGTAAGCGATGGCTGCAAATGTGAGCCTTGAATTTGTCGTGGCCATTAGATCTGATTCACGACTATGAAGTAATGATCTTCAAGCGTGGGGGTTGCGGCGACGAAAGGTTCGGCGGGCTTTCCATTTTCAGAGAGCATGCGAACACGCGTACGTCCGCCGGCCATCTGCTTTGAAATGATTTTTCCGCTGGCTTTTAGATCGGCAACGTGTTCGCGGGGCAACGTAGCCTCCCAAATGCGACCCTCGAGTCGTGCGAGAGCTGTTTCCGGTGAAGTCGCAGCAAGAATCTCACCACTGCGAATCACGGCGAAGCTACTGCACAGAGTAGAGACGTCCGAAACAATATGCGTTGAGAGCAGTATGACCGTGTTCTGTCCGATACTCTCTGCGAGCAGGTTATGAAGCCGGGTCCGTTCCTCAGGATCCAGACCTGCCGTAGGCTCATCAACGATCAGGAGTTCCGGATTACCGATCAACGCCTGCGCGATTCCCACACGCTGTCGCATGCCACCTGAAAACCCGCCGAGACGCCGGTTACGCTCGGCAGATAGATTGACTCTTTCGAGCAAAGCATCGACAAGTGAACGCCTTTCCTTTCTGTCGATAACCCCTTTGAGCTTTGCGAAGTAGTCGAGCATTTGGGCTGCCGTAAGCGTCGGATACAGACCGAAGTCCTGCGGCAAATAACCAAGCATCTTCCTGGTCTCGGCCTTTTGGCTAATGACATTAAGTCCATTCATTTCCGCCGTTCCGCTGTCAGGCTCCAGCAAGGTTGCGAGAATCTTCATCAACGTGGTCTTGCCGGCACCGTTCGGTCCTAGCAAACCGAACATGCCGGGTTGAATGTCCAAACTGACTCCCTTGAGCGCTTGCACACCGCTCGAGTAAGTCTTGTTCAAATCTTTGATTACGAGCATTCAGCTTTGCCTCAGGTTCGGGCGCCGTCGTCAGGAGAGTCGGTAAGGAATGTTCGTTTCGTTCCAGGGAGGAAGGACCAGGGTTTTAATCCGCGCACATAGAGTAACAACCGACCGAAGAAGGCGATCATAATCAACATGCCACCAATGCGCGCGACTTTGTAATCTGAGCTTAGGGTTTGTATTACAAGGCCCGTAATTGCAATAACAATTGATAAGATCTTGAGGACGCGTCGCAGAGGACTATTCCTTCTACTGATGTCCACGCACTGCTTCTTAACTCGTTCGACGTTTCCGAAGCGTTGCAAGGCCGCTGCCTTCGCGCGTGCAGCCGACATTCCCTGTTGAGCATATTTACGCTCAAGCATTTCAATGTGAAACTGCAACTCCTCTTGAACCTCGAACGCAGTCTCCTTGCGCTTAGGCAGCGTGAATAGGTTAGCTATCGCATTTTTCATCGTTAAGTAGCCTGCAAGATCTTAGACACTGCTTTAGAGATGCGGTTCCAGTTGGCGCGCTCGGCTTCGAGCTTTCTTTGTCCGGTTCTGGTGAGCTTATAAAACTTCGCTCGACGGTTGTTTTCTGATACTCCCCACTCCGACTTTATCAATCCCCTTTCTTCCATGCGGTAAAGCGCTGGATACAAGGAACCGTCCTCGACTTTCAGTAAATCTTCGGCGGCTTCGTGTATGCGCTGCACGATACCGTAGCCGTGCATGGACTCACGAGCCAGAGTGTTCAAGATCAACAATTCTAATGTGCCCTGCATCAAGTCTGTGCGCTCATTCGCCATTAAGCATCTCCCCTAGATAATCTGGGGCAGAGATTAACCGAGCCTCCCTAGACTGTCAAGGGGGAGAAGTAAGGATGAAGGATGGAGGAATGAACTGAGGCGGAGACGCGGAGACACGGTGATTCGCCCTGTCACCGCGTCTCCGTGTCGGTTTACCATCATCCCTCATGCCTCATCCCTGATCGTTGCTTCGCTGTGATACTTTTAAAGGAAAGGAGAAAACATGCATCCAAGAAGCGAAGAGGTGGTCAACTACCTGGACAAAACGCGAGCCGAACTGCGCGCGGCGGTTGATTTGGTACCATCGGCAGCGCGCAATCAGAAACCCGCCGCTGATCAATGGTCAGTCGCGCAGGTTTTGGATCATTTGGCAATCGTCCATGGTCGCGTCGCTGCGGCGGTTAGTAAATGGATTGCCGAGGCGCAGGCGGCAGGCATAGGTCCAGAGACTTCAAACAGTTCGTTGCTGAACACAATTCCAACCGAGCGCATTCTCGATCGGAGTCAAAAATTCCGCGCGCCGGAGGCGATCCTCCCGCGCAGCGATATCGACGCAGAAACAGCGTGGCATGAACTCCAACAAGCACAAGAGAAGCTGCGCGCAGCTTTTCTTAGCGGCGATGGGTTGGCGCTTGAGGAAGTGGTGCAGCCGCATCCGGTGCTTGGCCCAATCAACATGTACCAGTGGACCCTGTTCGAGGGCAGCCACGAAGCGCGCCACTCATTACAGATTCGCGAGATAGCAGCCACGCTCAAGTCAACTGAGTAGATTGCGCCCTTAAGACTCTTGAGTGAATTGGGTAATCCGATTCTCTCATTATGTGGCCTGTGATTTTGGCTAGTGCGCTGGAGATTTGCAGAGGACCGAAATGATTAGAAGAGGGTTAGCTCTTGGAGTCGTGTGTTTTATCCTTGGCGGTCAACCTATCTATCTGCGAGGGAACATCACGTTGAGCGAAGTCCAGGATGAAACAAATAGCCTCATAAGTGCTGGACGAGCCTTTGTCGACTTACTGGTTCGTAAGGACTTCAAAGCAGCTGTGACTCAGTTTGACGAGACGATGAAAGGAGCCATGCCCGAACCAAAATTGGAGGAGACATGGAATACTGTTCTTGTCCAAGCGGGCGCATTTAAACAGGTCGGCAAGGCGAGAACCGAAAAGCGTGGCGCTTACACAATAGTCAGCGTCACGTGCGACTTTGAGAAGACTCCTCTCGATATCAAAGTCGTGTTCGATCAAGCAAAACGCATAGCCGGTCTCTTCTTTGCCCCGGCGACTAATGCTGATTATGCACCGCCTGCGTACGTTAAGGCCGATTCGTTTCGAGAGAAAGAAGTCACGGTTGGCACAGGCGAATGGGCTTTGCCTGCTACGCTCACAACACCAGCAGACGCTGGTCCATTTCCCGCAGTAGTTTTGGTTCATGGCTCTGGACCACACGATCGGGACGAAACAATCGGTCCTAACAAGCCATTTAAAGATCTGGCATGGGGACTCGCATCAAATGGGATTGCTGTCCTGCGTTATGAGAAGCGAACGAAGCAATATCCTTCCAAGCTGGCCTCAATTCGCACGTTGACGGTTAAAGAAGAAGTTCTCGACGACGTGCTCGCAGCAGCTGAACTGTTACGGAAGACAGAAGGAATCGACCCGAAGCGCATCTTCGTTTTGGGACATAGCTTAGGCGGAATGCTGGTTCCGCGAATTGCGCGAATAGATCCAAATCTTGCTGGATTGATCTCGTTGGCGGGCGCAACTCGTCCTCTGGAAGACGTGATTCCAGAACAGTTGACGTATATCTTTTCGCTTGATGGAAGCATATCCCCAGAAGACCAAAAGCGAATCGACGACGCAAAGGAACAGTCTGCGAAAGTAAAAGCGCTGAAGATCGAAGACGCGAACTCAACTGTGGTGGCCTTCGGCGTGCCGGCCTCTTACTGGCTTGACCTGCGAGGTTACGATCCTCCGGAAACGGCGAAAGCTTTGAAACAACCGCTGTTAATCCTGCAAGGTGAACGCGACTACCAGGTAACGATGGAAGACTTCAAACGATGGAACGCAGCGCTTGCGTCCAGGAGCAACGTAACATTCAAACTTTACCCTGAACTGAACCACCTATTTGTTTCTGGTTCCGGACGCAGCTCACCATCCGAATACGAGACCGCCGGACACGTCGACACGCGTGTTGTTAGCGATATAACCGGGTGGATTCAGAAGCACTGACGCCTGGCATTCCCGAGCGCCGTGCGGCCGTTTGGTGCGTTGCACAAAACCTCGCTCAATGGTTCGCGTAGTCGAACCAATTTAGTAGCGGAGGGCGCCGCCACCGGATTCGGACCGACGAATCAGTGCGACTCTGAAGGGCTCCAACAATAAGGAATTCGATCCTTTCGGGGTCGGCGGGCGTTCACTTGCTTACCGTGGGCGTTGCCCACAGCTATTAAAATCTAAACCCGCTTCGCGGTTCGGAAAATTCATTCACCGACGCCCAACCTGACTTTTTGCGCAAAGCCGCCATCTGGTGAAATCCTCACCTTTCAAGGCTTGTGTTGAACGAAGATGGCCATTGACAAACATTCTGGCCTCCCCCTCGCGGTTAAGCATCAGTTCTTTGATCCTGCTCCGGCGATCACCATCACCGCTCAATTCACCGTCGTAGCACTCTAATCATCAACCAATCGTTTCACTAACTTAATGGCACCGGCCGTCAGACTTGTTTGCTGACGGCCGGATGACCATCTCTCACGCCTACCTCAAGGAATAAACATGCCCCGCCTAACCAAATCTCTACTGCTCACGCTCTTGCTCCTGTTGTCGGCTGTTACCTGTTTCGGACAGAGCACAACAGGTACAGTCAGCATGAGCGCCACGGTTTCCAAGTTCGTCGAAATCAACTCAGGTGGCGCGGTGACTCTTACCGGCAACTCAGGTGGAGGTGTGACCACGGATGGAGTAATCAATTCTCCGCTCGCCGTAGCTATCAACCTGGGTGAGCTCGGTCCAAGTAACACCAACAGCTTCGTTATGGCGACAGTCCCACTCAAATTGAGAAGCAATGCAGGCTATGTGTTGTCGATGAGTGCAACGGTGACGAGCTCGGGCACCACAACCAACAAAATTGGCGCCGCTGATGTGGGCTTCGGTCTGGGAACAGTAACAAGATCGGGAACTGGTGTTAATGGGAGTGGGACGGATACAAACGCCACTTCGGGTGATCCGACTTTGCCGGCCAACGGATCTGTGAACGGAACGAGCGGTCGTTATGAATTTACGGCCGTGAGATCAAATCTCAGCGCCTTCTCTTCCGCGACGACTGCGCTCAATGGCTCTTTCATCATGAACGCCGTGCCTCGAAGTAACGGCAACGGTCTAACACTGCCAGCATATTTCGCGATCAAGCCCCAGTTTTTCGAAAACGGAGCCACCACGATCTCCGTTACTTTCACCGTAACTGCCCCATAATGCGAATACGGCCCTTGATAACCTTTTTCACGGTTCTGATTTTCCTCGTCGTCGCTCCGACGACTTTCGCGCAGGCGCTCGATATCAGCAGCGGCGGTCTCCCCGCAATCACCGGATCTGTGAACGGATCAGTAACCGGTAATGCGAATGTGACCGGTGATCTCGTGGTGACGATCAATTTTGGAGAGATCTCGCCACTCAATACGAATTCAGTTGTAAAGGTAGTGGTGCCGATCGCGCTTCGGAGCAATCAGCCATATCAAGTCGCGGTTTCAATGTCCGGGCTATCGAATCCAAACGCGGAAGCGCTACAAGCATCCGACGTAGGCTTCGGTATTCAGAATCTTCGCTTACTGGGCGGTGCGGGCAAGACCTGCACTCAAAGCACTCATATCGTTCCCTCACCCTTCGATAACGATCCGGCCCTGATGGCAACCGTGGGAACTAACGGCCGTGTCTTCTATCCCTCGACGCTCGCGAATTTGTCCGGCTCGACCGTGATTCTTAGTGGTCCACAACTTTCAAAAAACAACAGTTCCAAGCGCCAGATGTCCGACGGCTGGGTTTTTGACGCCATCTTCACTGTGACACCACAGTTTTTTGTTGCCGGGGTTTCTTCTACCACTCTCATCTTTACGATCTCGCCTGGTCCGAACGTCCCCTGTTGAAAGGTTCCGTTTCGATGCGGGTTATACGTAACATGCGCCGATTCACAACAGTTCTCTTCTGGTTATTTACCACGACCCTTTGCGTAAGCGCGCAAAGCGCGACTCCTGGTGCGACCCCACAACCGTCAAGCACAGGCATTTCGGTA
Organism: Pyrinomonadaceae bacterium; assembly: GCA_035457565.1. Classification (GTDB taxonomy): domain Bacteria; phylum Acidobacteriota; class Blastocatellia; order Pyrinomonadales; family Pyrinomonadaceae; genus PSRF01. Next base: position 6,997 of record DATIBJ010000103.1, read on the forward strand.
GCTCCGGCTCGTTTTGAAATGGAGATGCAACCCGGTTCGGAAACAACGGTAGTGGTAAATCTCGACTATCACAGCCCAGCTGAAAAGTCGCAACCTGTTCGCATCGTAGCGAGCTTGAATGATTGGACCATCGATCGCAGCGGTCAGGTGCAGTTTGAAAAAGCGAACACGTTACCCAACTCGGCGAGTTCGTGGCTGATCTACAGTCCAGCGGAAACAACTGTTGTGCCCGGCAATCTACATGCGATTAGAGTCACTATCTCAGTACCTAAAGATGCGACACCAGGAGATCATTTGACCGCGCGCTTCATTGCCAGAGTGCACCGTGCAAGACATCAGCACTCAGTCTCCGTTGAAATTGCTCAAGGTAAATTAATGCAGTCAGGAAGGGCGGGTTCACCCCCTTACAACAGCATCACTCTGCAATGAAGCTTGAGTGTTGTGGATCTTTAGCGTCCTTCCAACACCATCGGTGGCTATTCAGACCTGAGCGCCACCAGCGGATCGACTTTCGTTGCCCGATGCGCCGGAATATAACAAGCGACCAACGCCACAATAACGAGCGCAAGACCAGTTGCCGGGAGAACAAGAGGATCGCGTGTTGGCAATGCAGGGATGAGAGAAATCAGCACTCTGGATATCGCGTATGCGCCGACGGCCCCGAATACGGCTCCACTCAGAACCAGAAACGCTCCTTTGCCCAGTACCAACCACATAACATCACGACGCTGCGCTCCCAGTGCGACACGAATTCCAAGTTCTCCGGTACGTTGAACAACTGTGTACGAGACGACGCCGTAGATACCAATAGCGGCCAATATAAGACCCACTAAGGCAAATGCGCCGAGCAAGGTTCCAAGTAATGAGATGCCGCCCAGACCCTGATCTACAGCAGTCCGTGCAGTACGAATCCGGTAAACGGGTAGATCAGGATCGATACCGGCAACTGTGGTGCGCAGACTGTTACCGAGCGCCTCCGAGTTTGTAGTTGTGCGGAGAGCGATACTGAGATAGTCAGGAACACTTTGTGTTACTGGCAAGAACGCTTCATAACGCGTGTACGGTTCTCCGAGGTCGCCGGGAAAAGCCAGGTCATTAACAACTCCGACGATTTCGTAGTAATCCCTTTGCTTGCCCGTACTACTTATGCGCTTTCCGACCGGACTTTCATTTGGCCAAAAGGTGCGGGCGGTTGCCTCATTAATGATAACTACCTTCGGGTGATCAGCCGTATCTGCTGCGTTGAAGGTCCGGCCCTGTTGTAAACGAGCGCCGAGAGTCTCGAAGTAACTACCATTTACAGATTCAAAGAACATCTCCCAATACTTATCGGGCGGAGGCTCGGGCTGACCCTCGACCAGGAACGAACTACTGCTGTGGAAACCATAGACGGGATTCGAAACGCCGATCGCGACGTGCTGCACACCCGGCAGTGTGCTCAAATGGTTTTCCAACTCCGACAGGAAAACCAGACGTTGCTTATCATCTTTGTATTTATCTCCCTGAAGGGTCATCTGGGCTATAAGCAGTCCATCAACACGCCACCCCGGATCTGAATTGATAAAGCGCTGCAAGCCACGCAGGAACAATCCCGCAGCAGCCAGCAAGACCATCGCAAACGCCACTTCGCCGACAATCAAAGTGTGACGCAGGCGGTGTTGAGAGCGCCCGGCCGTCGATCCGCGCGCGTTCTCTCGCAATGCGAGGTTTACGTCAGCGCGCGACGCCAACCATGCAGGCACTGTCCCAAACAGCACACCTGTCAACACCGAGCACAGCAGAGCGAACCCGAACACGGCGTAATCGAGTTGCACGCTCGCTCCAGGCAAAGTGCTGAAAAGGCGAACACTGATAAAGCGAACTGCGGCGAGCGCAATGACCAGGCTGATTGCCCCGCCGATTAGCGCCACCAAAATACTCTCAGTCAACGACTGTCGCAGCAGTCGCCAGCGACCTGCGCCGAGGGCCGCACGAACAGCGAGTTCCCTTGATCGCGCGGCGGTACGAACGAGCTGAAGATTGGCTAAGTTCGCGCACGCTATCAGCAACACAAAACCTGCGAGTCCAAATGTAAACCACATGATGGTCCTGCCGGTGCTGTCAGATGTAGATCGCTGGAGCGGCTCCAGTCGCACGCTCTCGCCTTCGTTCGACGAGTTTTGCTTGCCGAGGTTAGCGGCCAAAGTGATCATGCTTTGCTCTGCCTGCTGAATTGAGACGCCCGGCTTAAGACGACCAAACGAAGACAGATAGTTAGTGCCACGGTTCGTTTTCCGTTCCGGAGTAAACGCCAGTGGCTGCCACAGGTCCATTGGGCCCCAAAGAATCGGGTGTTCGAATCCGGGAGGCATTACTCCCACAATCTCGACTGTCTTCCCATCAAGCTGAATTTTTCGTCCGACGACGTTTGGGTCGCTGCCAAAGCGACGCGTCCAAAGCCGGTCGGTCAAAACAACAACGTTATCAGCGCCTGGTTCGAATTCTTCAGGTTTAAATACACGGCCGACTGCGGGTGGTACGCCCAACAGGGGAAAGAAATCAGCAGTTGCCGCGAGACTCAACAGGCGTTCCGCGGTGTGACCCTGTTCGGTGAGATTACGACTGGCGAAGTTGTAAGCCGCCATCTTGTCAAAAACAGTATTCTGGTCGTGCTGGTCAAAAAAATTCGCGGCTGAATGCGGCCAACTTTGTGAGTGTGGCGACGTCCGAAATACTCTTACCAACTGGTCGGACTGCGGATAGGGCAAAGAGCGAAACAGATAGGTATTCAACACACTGAACATTGCCGTGTTAATACCAATGCCCAAAGCCAGCGTGAGGACAGCCACCACAGCAAACCCCTTGTGTTTTAGCAGGAGGCGCAGGCCATAGCGCACATCTTGTGACACATTGGTCATAGTCGTTCTCCAATCGTCATTAATGTAGGCAGAGTAGTTTCGGTGGTGTTGCTCAATGTAAGAACACCTTGGAGGGGCCTCTTGTGGCAGTTAACTGTGAACGCT
>DATIBJ010000104.1:0-4686 GCA_035457565.1 Pyrinomonadaceae bacterium
CCGCCACCAGGAGGCCGTAGACCAGCGACTCTTTACCGAGCCAATGACAAAGAAGACGATTCCCGTTGCTACAACCGATGGAACAATTGGCCGGCCGGTCTTAACCAGGTAAGGCAACAAAGGAACTAACCCGCATACCACAAACGCGCTGAACGTGCTGGCCGCGGCGACCCATGGTGACCGTGCAGCATGAGGCAGCCCGTATTCATCGGTGAGCATTGTTTGCACCCAGCGATCGCGATCCGAGGTAATCAGTTCTACGACCCGATCGAGATCCGTTCCCGCGAATCCCTTCCGGGCAAAAATCTGTCGAACCTCTTCGCGCTCCCCTTCGGGCGCTACTTCTATGTGACGACGTTCAATAGCCTCCAAGCGTCGCATGTCATCGTGTTCCGCTTTCGTTCCGAGGAAATTGCTGGCCGCCATCGAGAAGCCGTCAGCGATGAGGTTGGCAAATCCAAGAATGACAATCACGATTGGTGATAACCCGGCGCCAACAACACCCGTTACGACGGCGAACGTTGTTACGGCGCCATCGATGCCACCATAGATCCAATCGCGAAGGTAGTTGTGACTTGGTCCAGCGGACAGGCGTGCATCAATCGCTTCGACGGTGTGTTCGTGTTCCATCTTGAAATTAGCCGCAGATTTCCGCCGATAGACGCAGATCAGAGTTTAATAAGACGTTTCAGTCTTTGTCTTTTCCGATTCGCGTTTATCTGCGGGAATCCGCGGCCTATTAGGATCCTACCCTTCAGCAACTCCTGTAATTCGATCGACACGAATGCGAAATACGACTGGGTCGGGCGAGGCGGCGTCTTGAGCCAACACGGACTCGACTGGCGTAAGCTTCGGAAAACGACTGAGCAGCCTGCCGAGAATTGCAATGCGTTCGCTGGGGAGGTTCACCTCTTCAAACGTTCCGTACGCGATCACACTACGCCACTCAATGTCACTCTCGATCACGTCGACTTGCAGGCATGCTCTCGGCTGAGTGTGTAGCGCATCGATCTTACGACCCGGTAATGAGTGGCTGTAAATGAACCCATCAGCGAATACGTAATTGATCGGAATGACGTACGGCTCTCCGTCTGCAATGCAACCAAGTCGCCCGAGCTTACCTTCCTGCAACAAAGCCTGTGCTTCGTGATCCGTTAATGGCCTGGTCATAGTTGAACGTCCCAGTTCGGTTGTCGGATCCGCCTCGAAGACAAATCGTCAGAAGACCGCTTTCGTGCGAGCGCCAGAGTTACCTCTGTTTCTGAATCGTGATCGACACCATTATAACGGAACTGTCTGCGGTTCGATTGTACGATACCCAGAACCCGAGATTATCGTATCGCACCATCTTGTACATCGATCCGTCAGGTTTCACATTGATGTCTGGTCCGACTACCGTCCGATAGTCCGGTGCTCCGACTCCTCCAAGATAGTCAACTGAAATTCCAGTAACCTTATTTGAATCGTCAAACACCAGCTGCGCGGTTTCCCGGTCGCTAAACACATAGAACTCCTGCTCATCGACCTTCAAACCCTTCCCAAGTTTGGCATGCGCCTCGTCTGCCGTCATTCCTATCCGGACGCCTTTATAGTCTGTCATTAAGGGTTGTTGGGTTGGTGTTCTGTTCGTCAGGGGAGTCGCCGCAGGTGTAGTCGGCTTCCGCGATTGGCCTTCAACGTTCACAACCGTGAACGAGAACACCATAGCGAGTAGCAACACATATCTCATCATGTCTATCACCTCCAAGCAGAGATCACTTCTAGCAAGAACGGCGCAACCATTGTGCCGACGAACATCCCTCCATTCGCTTAAGGATTCGACAGTTTTATCGCGCAGATTGAGAGCTTTTGCCCATTCACTCAGTGAAATTTCCCATTAGAGGAGGCCTTCGTCCGGAGAGGAGTCTGATCCTGACCGTAATGGCCTACCGAAGGCGATATTTGGCTGATAAATGGTCCATTCTGAAGGTGGATATCACCCGCCTCACGGCATATTTATTGCCGACTCAGGTTTGGGAGTTTGTGTGTGAGACGTTGAAGGAGGGATGAAATGAACTCCAATAGGTCAGAAAACGCGGCTGTGACTCCCGACAATGTCAGTCGCAGAAAATTTTGCAACCGGTTGTTAACTACGTCCGCAGCAGTCTTGGTGGTAGCAAACTGCAAATCTCCGGCATCGGCAGCACCATTTCCAGGGGCGTATCCGGCAGTAAGGATTGAGGGAGCCGAGGCGATGAGGCCGAACTCATTTCTACTATTCAATTATCCCAATAGAAGTGATCCGGCTATTCTGGTTCGCACATCAGATGGCAAATACTACGCACACGGTCAGAAGTGTTCGCACCTTGGTTGTTCCATTAATTTCAATCGCGAGCAAAACTTTCTCCAATGCCCGTGCCACAATGGCGCATACGACATGAGGTCGGGATTTGTTTTGCACGGCCCACCGAGACGGCCGTTGGATCGAATCTTTCTCGAAATGCGCGGTGGAGAACTTTGGGCGGTGGGACGAACAAACGACTGCGATGCGTTTGTAAATACCGCGACATAGATCTTTGGAGGGCGGTGACCTGTCACCGCTTTGCTATGCGGCAGCTTGCTGCCGCGTTTAGCGTGCGGGCTGCGACAAGTGGCGAAAAGCGGCGACAGTTCGCCGCACTCCAAAGTTATTGATGATTGTGCGGGGTTCCGTAAGCGGCGATGATTCGTTTGCGGATCTCGGCGATAGGCAGTTTTTGTTTTTCTAACTGATAAGCCATCAACGCCTCACCTATACAAATTCCGCAACTCTCGCCGTGTTCAGTCACAAAACAACTGTGAAGACTCTTGTGTCCCAGACTCATGTCGCAATGACAGTAGCAGGGAAGTTGAGCGAGTGTTTGCGGAATCTTCTGAGCGGCTTCGTATGCCAGCCGTTGATTACCCCTAAAAAGTTCAGGCGCAAGCGTTGGTGCTAGTGTGTCGAGCGCCGGAGCTGTCGTGTAATAAGCAGGCACGCGCTCAGCCTTGGGTAATTGCTGTTGTGCAGTTGCTGGTTGTTGCTGGTTTGCAGTCGGCGGCTCGCTCGCAGGGTGATTGTGCGATGTCCCTTTAGAGCAGCCAACGATCGCTGTCGACACAATAACAAGTATTAGTCCGATAATAAGTTTCTTCATGCGTTCACCTTGTTTACTTTTAAAGAACTATCGCGTTCAGACCAGCAATCTGCAATCGGCATCGGCAATGTCTTCACTCACGATTCAACGGTAATCGAATTGCGAACGTTGAACCTCGTCCTAACTTTGATTTCACCTGAACAGTACCACCATGTGCGCGCGCGATTCGACGTACTGCCGGGAGCCCCAGGCCAGTACCTTCACGTCTTGTTGTAAAGAACGGATTGAAGATGCGTACCTGATCCTCTTCGCCGATTCCGCGACCATTATCTGAAACCTCAATAACTGCATCCTCACGATCCGCAGTGTCCTGATCAATCGAGACGCGAATTTTCACTTCGCCGTTGCCTTCGATTGCGTCAATAGCGTTGATGATCAGGTTCAACACCGCATCTTCAATTTGAGAGGCATCGATATTAACTATTATCGGATCATCTGGTGGTTCATAGTTGATACTAACGCGACCGCCTCGAGCATTCGACTGACTGAGTTGCCCACGGGCGACGTTCACTGCGCTTCGAACAACTTCGGACAGCGACATAGACTTAACCGATACCAGACGCGGCCGGGCGCGTTCGAGTAGCGCCCGAACAGTGCTGTCGATGCGTGTTACTTCCTGACGCATACCTTCCAGAGCTTCGCGTTCAGGATCGGTTCTTTCCCGCCGGCGGATCAAGATGTCCACGACGCCCTGAATACCGGCCAGAGGATTCTTAATTTCGTGCGCCAGGCCGGCGGCCAGCTCGCCAACGAAGGACAATTGGGCTGCTCGTTGCACTTCGGCTTCGAGTCGCTTCTGTTCAGTGACGTCAGTATTGACGATCAGTTTCTGATGCGGCCGTCCATGATCGTCACGCACCAGTGTCCAACGACTAAACACAATTATTTCGCGGCCATCCTTCGTTACCTGCGTAAGCTCGCCGCTCCATTGACCGTCTTCCCGAATGGTACGCTCAGCTTCATCGAAACCTGGCGGAAGTTCCTTATAGAGAAGCTCTTTCGCATCACGACCGAATACCTCGTTAGCAGTCCAACCATAGAGACGTTCAGCACTCTTGTTCCAATAGAAGATTCTGTCGTCGAGATCGCGAGCGATAATCGCATCCTGGGCCTGATCGAGTAGTTCCGCCTGTTGTCTGATTTTTTCTTCGGCAAACTTGCGTTTCGTTATGTCATGGCGAATCGCGACATACTGGTAGGGCTTGTTATCTGAATCGAGAAAGGGAACGATCGTGGTATCGACCCAGTAAATGGAACCGTCCTTAGCCCGGTTGCGCAGTTCACCTTTCCAAACCTCACCCGAGGCAATAGTGGTCCAGAGATTTCGAATAAACTCTTTTGAGTGGTAACCGGAGTTGATGATGCGGTGATCTTGTCCAAGCAACTCGTTGCGTGAGTATTTTGAAATACGACAGAAGGCGTCGTTTACGTAATGAATGATCCCGCGCTGATCTGTGATCGCGACGATAGTCGACTGGTCAAGGGCGAATCTTATGTCAGCAAGTTCTTTGAGCGACTGCTCAAGAGCCTC
>DATIBJ010000105.1:0-9694 GCA_035457565.1 Pyrinomonadaceae bacterium
GTTTCGACTACGACGGTATCAGCCACGACGAGATCTGGTTGATAGACCTTGTCTAATCGCAGTCCCTTGTATTCGAGTGGAAGCGGCCAGCGGGTTTTGACTGGGATATGCCGAAGGAAAAGTTCTCGCGCCAGAGATAGCCTGTAGGCTGATTCAAGGAGTCCTGGTCCTAACGCTCTGTGTACTTCGATCGCTGAACCAATGATCTGACCAGTGAGGGTATTAACATGGTGAGTCATGTTAGTAGGTCCTTTCGTTTCTTTCGTTTTAGGATTGACGCTACTTTAAGACTAGGACCGCACAAATCTCAACTCTCTGCGCAACCTCAGCGTGCTCTGCGTCTCGGCGGTTTTGTGAGACTCGCCGATCGCCAACTCGCCGGGAAGTTAAGTGTCTGATTATAAGTTGATCGTTCGGCGCGTCTCAGAAAACCGCCGAGGCGCATCAGAGAACGCTGAGTTTACGCAGAGCCCAAGTCATTGTGCTCGCTTGCTCACGTTGGTTCGTGACGCTACTATTCTCAAAACCTAAAAATCGGAGCCAAATATGTCCTCAGACTTTCGAAATGAGCCGTTTACTGATTTCTCTAATGAACAAAACGCGCAGGCCATGCGCGATGCAATTCAAAAGGTCCAAGCCCAACTCGGCCGTGAGTATCCGTTGGTGATCGGTGGTGAAAGAATCACTACCGAAAGCAAACTCGATAGCTTCAACCCAGCCAATCGGACCCAACTCGTCGGCCGCTTTAACAAAGCCACAAAAGAACTCGCCAGTCGTGCAGTTGAAAGTGCTGCCGAGGCTTTTACGACCTGGAAGTTAACGCCCGTTCAAGAACGAGTTAATCTGCTCTTCCGAGTTGCCGCGATCCTACGCGAACGCAAGCACGAGTTTTCAGCGTGGATGATTCATGAAGTTGCCAAGACCTGGCCGGAAGCAGACGGCGATACCGCGGAAGCTATTGATTTCTGTGAATTCTACGCACGTGAAATGCTGCGGTATGGTGGAGATCAACCGCTAGTCCCAAATAAGGGTGAAGACAATAAGCTGCAGTACATCCCGCTCGGCGTTGGCGCGGTTATTCCCCCTTGGAATTTTCCTTTGGCGATTATGGCTGGAATGACTGTCGCATCCATCGTGACGGGCAATACGGTAGTGTTGAAGCCTTCGTCAGACTCGCCGACGATCGCGTTTAAGTTCTTCGAGATTCTCGAAGAGGCGGGCTTGCCGCCTGGAGTCGTCAACTTTATGACCGGATCGGGTGCTGAGGTCGGAGACGTTGTAGTCGACCACCCCAGGACACGGTACATCGCTTTCACTGGTTCAAAGGAGGTTGGGCTCAGAATCAATGAGCGTGCGGCGAAGGTCAACGAAGGACAGATCTGGATCAAACGCGTTGTAGCGGAAATGGGTGGTAAGGACGCAATCATCGTCGCTAACGATGCGAACCTTGATGATGCTGCAACAGGTATCGTCCAATCAGCATTCGGATTTCAAGGACAAAAGTGCTCCGCGTGCTCACGTGCGATCATCGACGCGAAAGTTTATGAGCCAATGCTCGATAAGATTGTGGAGCGGACTGCCAAGTTGAAACTCGCCACCTCGGTGGATCCGACGGCCAACCTTAGCGCGGTGATTAACGAAAAAGCATTCAAGACAATCAACAGCTACATCGAGAAGGGAAAGAGCGAAGGAGGCCGCGTGTTGATTGGCGGAGGTTCTGATGGCGAACAGGGCTACTACATCGAGCCAACCGTAATCGCCGACGTAAAAGCGGGCGATACCATCGAACAAGAGGAGATCTTCGGACCAGTGCTTGCCGTCATTAAGGCAAACGATTACGACGATGCGCTGAGAATCGCCAATGACACGCAATACGGATTGACGGGTGCTGTCTACAGTGGCGATGAAGCCAAGTTAGATCGCGCGCGGAACGAGTTTCATGTCGGCAATCTTTACCTGAATCGCAAGTGCACGGGCGCGTTGGTCGGAGTTCATCCCTTTGGTGGCTTCAACATGTCTGGTACTGATTCGAAAGCAGGCGGGCGTGATTATCTGCTGCTGTTTCTGCAGGCAAAAGTTTCGGCAGAAAAGGTCGGCGCCACCACTACCAAGCGAGCTGAAGCAGGCACAGCGATCTAGCCAGGCCTCATTGTGGCAAAACAGTCAGTACCGAAACGCGGTAGCGTCGGGTCTTTCTTGCGTCGTTGATGACTGAATCGCAGGAACCCGACGCTACCGCGTTTCGGTACTGACTGTTTGCCACACCGTTGAAGGTTGTCGATAAATGCGAATTGTTTTCATGGGCACACCCGAGAGTGCCGTTCCTACTCTGCGTCGTTGTTTGCAAGACGGCCACGAGATGGTCGCCGTTTGGACGCAACCTGATCGTCCGGCCGGACGCGGAAACAAGGTGGCGGCTTCACCAGTTAAGGAGTTTGCCCTTTCGCGCGGGCTAACGGTTCATCAACCAGCCCGAATCAAGACTGATGAAGCAGCTGAGTTGTTTCGGTCACATCAGGCCGATGTTGCGGTCGTGGTAGCGTTTGGACGGATTCTTCCAAAGAGTTTTCTTGAAGCACCGAAGCACGGCTGTATAAACGTGCATTTCTCGCTGTTGCCAAAGTACCGCGGTGCTGCGCCGGTGAACTGGGCCATCGTCAACGGAGAGAACGAAACCGGTGTAACAACGATGATGATCGAGCCGGAATTGGATTCCGGGCCAATAATGCTTCAGCAGAAAACACCGATCGGAGATAAGGAGACCGCCTCTGATGTATTGGAGCGTTTGTCGGAGCTGGGAGCTGAGTTGCTATCAGAGACGCTCCAACGGTTCCATCAATTGACACCGCGGGTGCAAGATCATGAACGGTCGACATTCGCTCCTTTACTACAAAAAGAACATGGGCTAATCGATTGGACAATGAATGCCAATGCGATTGATTGTCGTATCAGAGGCTTTCAACCATGGCCAAACGCATACACCTCTTTGCTTTCACGTGGCCTGACTATCTGGCGCGCCGAACCTGCTCCTGTAAAAGATTCGTTCGTGCGGTCAGCGCAAGGACTTAGTGAAGTGGCCGCCCCGGGTACCGTAATCACTGCGCGACACGATGATCTAATCGTCTCATGCGGACAGCAGACCGCCTTGCGTCTATTGGAAGTCCAACCGGAGGCACGCCGACGCATGTCCGTTCGGGATTTTCTGAATGGAGTACCTTTGAAGATCGGCGATCGACTTGGCGAGTAGTCGTGTCCGATATGCTTCAGCTTGTTGATCAGGTGCCGAGAAGTCTACCTGCAATGTAAGTTGAATTTGCCCGCGAGTCATAGACAAGCTGAAACGCATCGGACCTTCATTGAAGAAACATAGGATGCTCAATAAGGTTTCCCCGGCGCGAGTTGCAGCGTTTGACGCTTTGAAGGAGATTGAAGGCGGAAAGTTTTCCTCGGTCGTTTTGGCGAACACGGACCATCAGCTTTCGTCACTTGATCGTGCGCTGTGTCATGAGCTTGTATTAGGCGTATTGCGTTGGCAGTTACAACTCGACGCAATCATCGAGCACTTTGCAAAACGACAGGTAGGAAATATTGACCCACCCGTTCTGCGCGCACTCCGATTAGCGATCTATCAAATTCGTTTCTTATCTCGTATTCCCGCTTCGGCTGCCGTTAATGAATCGGTGAGTCTTGTCGGCCGCGCACGTCTTTCTTCGGCCCGTTCCTTTGTGAACGCAGTTCTCCGACGTGTTGCGCGTGAGCCCGACTACTCACCTGCAGCTGAAATCGCTGATCCTCTCGAACGAATAGCAATTGAGACTTCACATCCGCCCTGGCTTATCGAGCGTTGGACTAATGACTTCGGGATTGAACAAACAGAATTGATGGCGCGCGCGAACAACGAGCCACCGCCCATCGCGATTCGAGTTGTCAAAACCGTCGCTGATGAGAGTGAAGTTGTGGATAAATTGCGTTCTGCCGGCGCTGAACTAGTGCCATCCGAGATTGCCAAAGGCGCCTGGAGAGTGTCAGGAGTGACCGCCAGGGTCAGAGAATTATCTGAGCGTGGGGAGATCTATATTCAGGACGAGGCGTCTCAACTGGTCGCCGAGGTTTTGAATGCTCAACCGGGTGATCGCGTATTGGATGTGTGTGCAGCGCCGGGTGGTAAGACAGCGCTGATTGCTGAACGCGCAGGTGATAGGGCCGAAGTGATTGGAATGGACGTTTCGCCTCGTCGATTGTCGACCATTGCACGAACAATCGAGTTGCATCTACTCAAGAGGATCAGGTTGATCGTGGGAGATGCGGACGTAACGTTGCCATTCGAGAGGGAGGCCTTCGATCGAGTTTTACTGGACGCGCCATGCTCGGGAACGGGGACGCTCCGTCACAATCCGGAGATTCGTTGGCGACTCACAAACGAGGATATATCGCAGCTAGCCGCGCAGCAGAAACGTTTCTTAATGAATGCGGCGGCTGTCGTTAAGCCCGGTGGGTGGCTGGTTTATTCAACATGCTCGATTGAGCTGGAAGAAAACGAAGAGGTAGTACGAAACTTCCTGTTATCAAACGGTCAATTCACCCAAGTCAGAGTTCCAGCAAATGAGGAGTTACTCACAAACTCGGGTGCTGCGCGCACCTGGCCGCATCGCCAGGGTGTCGATGGCTTCTTCATTGCCGCTTTAGAACGGAAGTAATCATTGGTCATTTATCATGTGACGGCTCTCAAACGAATGATTGGTTTTTGTGATTGAAGGGCGCAGCCCGAATTAGGGCGTAGCCCAAAACTCGAACGGGCGCGTTATGGCGAGGCAGGCCGTCGCCTCACAACAGGTGGCAAAGCCTTAGCCTGAGGAGGTTGTTAAGAAAACACGAACATAAACCCTGACCTACCGTTTTGTATCCCCTGAACTCCGCGGCTGTTTTCGCAAATCCAAGATGACAATGATCATCGACCAATCATTGGAATCAATCGCCTTGCGGCTCAAGATAGCCGATGCTAGACTTCGCACCTTGGTCTTGACCTTGTATGGAGTTGTTAAGGGTGAGACGTAAGTAAGTGAGTTTCGTCACCAGAGTTCTGTCGGTCTTTCGTAGAATCTCAATCGTCGTTGCGATTGCGATAGCCTTTGTTTTCGGCGTTGGATCCACCGTTTACCTTTCACTGCGCAGTCCGGAAGTGACGGTGCCAAACGTCGTTGGTAAGGACCGGTTCGAAGCTGAAAAGATTCTCGCTGACGCCGATCTTAACTTCCGCATTCGCGCTTCTCGTCCGACTAATCAGTCCAAGCCCGACACAGTTGTCTTTCAGCTGCCACGTGCAGGTGAAGTAGTAAAGGCGGGCCAAACTGTGGCAATGGACATTAGCCGGCCGACGAAGGTCGGTGAAACACCTGAGACCGTCAAACCGACAGAAGAGTCGACGGAGAATCGAAACTCCAGCGCAAATGAGAATCGCCCGCGGCGCCCTAAGAACAAGAACGAAAACGGCAACGCTAACGCCAACACAAACGCTACCGCGAATCAAAACGCGAACGCCAATCGCCCGGCGAATGCTAATCGTGTCAATGCAAACGCGACTGTCGAGACGCCAACTGTGCCGCGCGCGAACTCGAATCTTGGTGATGGCAAATCGACCCGACCAGCTGCTACTCCGAATGAGAATCGACGACCGGTAGCACCTCGACCTACGCCGAGCACGTCAAATGACAACAGACAAAACCGCTAACCAGGCGATTAGTTGAATGCTCGACAACAGAAAAATCGACATCGCGCCCTCGATCCTATCCGCAGACTTTTCATGTCTTGGCAAAGAGATTGAAGCGGTAGAGCGTGGAGGCGCAGACATGCTTCATGTTGACGTGATGGACGGTCATTTCGTCCCAAACATCACGATCGGATTGCCGGTAGTGAAGTCACTGGTTCGAGCGACGCGCTTGCCAATTGACGCTCACCTGATGATTTCGGAACCCGGTCGCTACGCTGAACAATTTGTCAAAGCGGGCGCGAAAATGGTCTCTGTGCACGTTGAAGCTGACGCCCATCTTCACCGTACCCTGATGTCGATCAGACACGCCGGAGGTTCGCCAGGAGTAGTGATTAACCCGGCGACGCCGGTGAGCAGTGTTGAAGAAGTATTGCCGTTTGTTGATTACGTTTTAATTATGTCGGTGAATCCCGGTTTCGGTGGGCAGAAGTTTATCGAAGAGTCGATCGAGAAAGTTCGGAAACTGCGACATATGATCGATAGTCGTGGATTGAATGTTCGTATCGAAATCGACGGCGGCATTGATCGGACAAACATTCAAAACGTCGTTGCAGCGGGCGCTGAGATTATCGTCGCGGGCTCAGCCATTTTTGGAGCATCTGACCCGGAATCCGCGGTAAGAGAACTGCGCGAAGCCACGGTTCAATGGGTCTAGAACTCGTGATTAATTGACTTTTTCGACTTGCCGGGCGAACCGGATGGCCGAAAAGTGAATCCGATAGCTTGGAAATGTTACCCTCTCGCGCGTGAAGTCCTTCAGGAGGTCAGAATTAATATGAATCGTGTTAAAGCCCTGATGGTGTTTTGCATCCTTTTGGCGCTTGCGCCGGTGGTGCTCGGTCAGCGTACTCAAACTGAGCTATCCGTGGCACAACGTCTGGATGTTATGACCTCCAAACTTGAATCGATGCGGCGCGAGCTAAACAGCGCGCTGTCGTCCATGAATACCTCTAAGAATAAGGAGAAGGACACGAAACCGAACGCGGATGATCCTGTTGTGCGCTTGAAGGGACTCGAGAAGGAGGTCAGTTCCACCCTTTCGGAAGTACACGATATCCGCGGGAAACACGATCGAGCCGAGAAATACGATCCGAGCGTTATTGATCGTCTCGAGGCGACTGTTACCGAGTTAGCGGGACGCGTCGAAAGCGGTTTGCAGGCGACGGCGAGTGAGCGAACAGGGGCAGCGGCCGCTGCAACTTCAACCTCAAAGAAAAAGAAGAAGGGTAAGTTCCTGGGCCTGTTTGGCGGCGGCGAAGATAAATACGCGGATCTAACTGGAGCCGCGGTTGCCGGTCGTGATCGAGTACTGTTCGAAGAAGCTGCGAAGGAAGTTCGCAAAGGACGTTACGACACGGGTCGGTTGCTGTTTTCGACGATCATCAATACATATCCCGATTCACCATTCCTCGCTTTAGCAAAACTCGCTATCGCCGACTCATTCTTTTTAGAAGGTACCACCAGTGCTTTAATTCAGGCGGCCCAGGGTTACCAGGATTGGCTGACGTTCTTTCCAACAGACCCATTGGCCGACGATGCAATGTTGAAAGTAGCTGAAGCTGAAATGCGTCAGATGGGTCTTTCCGATCGTGATATCACACACGCTCGAAAAGCCGAACAGCGGCTGAAGGTACTTATGCAACAGTATCCGAAGAGTGCATTGCGACCCGTTGTTGAAGCACGTTTGGAAGAGGTGCAGGAAAACCTCGCCATGCACAACCTCGCGATTGCTCGATATTACTGGGACGTCCGATACAAGACGCAAAAGGGTGGATTGAAGGGCGCGCAGTCGAGATTGAAAGAAGTTGTCGACAAGTATCCATGTTTCTCTTACAACGACGAGGTGCTTTTTCGACTCGCCTCGACCTATCAGGCGGAGGAAGAACCTGACGAAGCGGCTAAGTACTATCAGCAACTGATCATCGGATTTCCGGAAAGCCAGTACAATGAAAAGGCACGGGAACAACTGAATATCATTGGCGCCCCGATTCCGGAGAAGTCGACTCCAAACCCATGCACACGAAAGGACCACCCGGGACTAGTAGGTAGTTTGTGGCAACAAGTTTCAGGTCGTGCTGATGTAACGGTCGATAAGAATGGAATTCTCATTAGTCGCGACAGTAAAGAAGGGAGCGACCTGATCGATCAGGCAATCAAGTACAACGGTTCGTTGCCGGTGAACGTAACGCCGCCTACGCCCGTCCAACGCAGCACTCGTCCGCTGGCTACACCCGCAAAAACACAAACTACGAATAATGGTGGAGCGCCGGCGGCGCCATCACCGACTCCTCCAGGGGCTCGCCCATAAGACCTGCTGACACAGCTCCAGACAGGCCCGAGCGATCATTTGACGTGGACGCTCGGGCCTTCTGCTTTCCACTTTGAGCGTAACGCTGGTATTTTGAATACAGCACGTACAAAGGATGGTCCCACTAGACTGAGTTCCTCAACAGAAAACTGGCAGGTCGAACTTACTCGGCGACATAAAGCAGCAGCCACAACTGTCGCTGGTCTAATCGTCGGCACGGTTCTTCTCAGCGTCGTCGCTTACCTGGGCCGTGATTATTTTCGTCAACAACCCAATCCCTCTCTCGATATCGCTTCGAGAATCACCATACTCATCCTTGGACTTGGCTCCATTGCGTGGCGTCGAACAAAGTTTACAACGCTTAGACTTCAGGACATCGGTGCTCTGCAAGGCGCTCCGGGTTTGATCCGCACGATCGAGAAAACCACTCTGCAACTGGCGTTGATTGCGGCGGCGATTGTGGTGATAGGGTTTATCACGACACTTCTTACTGGAAACGAGTATTACACGTATACCGGAGGCGCTGTCGGGCTGGTTGTGCTGCTTTATTGTTATCCGACTAAGAGGTCGTGGCTGAAGGCGGTACAGCGGTTCGCGGATAACCAGGGCCCCCCGCCGCCGCCTTCGGATCTTGGCCCCCCGCCACCGCCTTCGGATCTTGGCAACCCGCCAACGCCCTCGGATCCTGGCAAATTAGCTCAATAAATCGCGGTGGCGACGGCGCGCCAACCTACAGATTTAAAGGGCCGCGAAAATCTATTGATCTGATTTTGGTCATTTTGCTAACCTGAGAACCGACGACGACGCGCCGGCCCCGGCGTGATTGACACTTAACGAACCCTCCTCAAGGTCCAATCGCTTCCTTCTGAAGCAGAGATAAACTTCAATGCGTTCACCGAACGTGGCTCGTTTGGGATTGCTTTCTCTTACGGCTTTGACGCTTCTTGCAATGCTGAGTAGCAGCCAATCTGTCTACGCACAGCCCAGCGAAGCGCGCCCGGTGGCGCGACTGGTGTCAACGTCAGCCGACAGCTCCATACCACGAGGCATAGTAGACGTACGAACACCCGCTAACGAACGCACGTCATTTCCCTCGCTCGACGATGCGAATTCAATTGAGCGTCGCGCGTTTGCGCAAACCAACGCGGTCCGTGCTCAACATGGCCTGCAACCATTTGTTTGGGATCCTGAGTTATGTCGACTTGCGCGCAATCACTCAGCGAACATGGCGCGAACCGGATTGTTCTCACACGCGACACCCGAAGGTATGCGCCTTAAAGAACGCGCACATGCAGCCGGTATTCGCTATCAGGTGATTGCGGAGAACATCGCCTACAACATGGGCTACGACGATCCGGGCGCATTTGCTGTTGAACGATGGATGATTTCGCCATCGCACCGGGCGAACATTCTTTACGCCGGGTTTACGTCAATGGCCGTTGGTACCTTCGTCGCGGCCGACGGATCGGTTTTCCTGACACAGACATTCATCACCCGCTGAACAACTGTCACGCGCGAAATAATTGTAGGGGCGGCCCTCCGGGGCCGCCCGTCTCTTTTTTGCTCGTGATCAATGCGCGACTGAAGAACGGACGGCCACGGAGGGCCGCCCCTACAAA
>DATIBJ010000106.1:0-44098 GCA_035457565.1 Pyrinomonadaceae bacterium
TGCTAATGCAGTAGGGTGGTGTTAATGCCAGTGGCGTTCGATGAGGAAACGTTTCGCTTCTTCGCCTTGCTTTGCAGCGAGCCCGACTACGTGAGCATTCGCGCCAGGACACATTTCAAATAATAAGTTTCTGGCATCCCGAGAAGCACTGGATGATCGGCAGCCTGCATACGCTTTTCAACGATTTGCACGCGCCGCCGCACATCGATCGCTGCATCAGCGATGATCTTCAGGAACAGATCTTCAGAAACATGATAGGAACAGGTGCACGTCACTAACACGCCTCCAGGATTGAGTAACTTCAACGCGCGTAAGTTGATTTCTTTGTAGCCACGAATCGCCGCTTTCAAGCTGCCCCGATTCTTCGCAAAGGCCGGTGGATCTAAGACGATCGTGTCAAAGCGTTCACCTGCCGATTCGAGCTCGCGCAACTCATCGAAAACATTCGCCGCGCGAAACTCAACGTTATGAAGACCATTCAGCTCCGCGTTTCGTCGAGCGCTGACGATCGCTTCTTCGGAAATATCGATTCCGGTGACGTGTTCACAAACATAGGCAAGATGAAGTGCGAACGCGCCATTAAACGTGAAGCAATCAAGCCCGCGTCCGTGCGCGCGAGATCGCGCTGCGATTCGGTTCTCTCGTTGATCGAGGAACGACCCGGTCTTTTGTCCGCCTGACGGCGTCACCAGAAAACGGATTCCGTCCTGTAGGATCTCCAGCTCGGAGGGTGCTTGTCCGTATATGGTGGAGGCAGTTAACGGCAGTCCCTCGAGTTCTCGCACCCGAGCGTCATTTCGTTCGATAACGGCAACTGGCGCTAACAATTCAATCAGGATTTCACACAGCTCTTGTTTTATTCGATCCGTGCCTTGGGAAAGGGTTTGCAGCACCAGCACCTTGTCATAAACGTCGACGATCAGGGACGGCAGTAAGTCTCCTTCTGAGTACACCAGCCGATAGGCATTTGTATCCGGTCGAATAATTCTTCTCTCTGACGCTTCAACTATGCGACGCCGCCACCAGCTCCGATCTATAGCTTCGGTTGTTTGCGTGAGAAAACGGAGCGCAATTTGAGATGCGTCACTGTACAGCGCCTGCCCAACGAAGTGGCCGCGCTCGTCATTGACGGTGACAATCGAACCGGCTTCAGCGTCGACATCGACAACGTCGCTCTGGTAGATCCAAAGATGAGCGCGGCGAATTCGATCAGCGCCTTTCTTTGTAACTATGGCTCTGAACACGGCTGCATACTGTGACACAAGATCGTTCCATTCAGCGAGCCGTTATTAAGATTGTTGGTTAACGAATTTAGGATAGGATGGCTTTGCCGCACGATGTGAAACGATAGTTGGTCTTTGCGCCTTTCCGCCTTTGCGGGAAACAGTAATCCTAAACCCAAAAAAGAGCTCAGCGAAATATTTTCAAGGAGGCGTCTTACTATCCTAGGACCAAGTTTCCCGCAAAGACGCAAAGACGCAAAGACGCAAAGAACGATCATTGCCTGACATCAGGCGGCAAAGCCGAATCTAACCGGCTTATTACAGCCTACGCCGCTCTCGGTTCTGTGGATACTCTTTTTGCGGTCATGTTAGCCGTATGCTAGGCTGCGTTCGTTCCTCCGAGAATCATGTCAACCAGACAAAAAGACGAGCGACGCGAGCATTTCGAAACTCCCTCAGGAATCGAGCTGCCGGTAGACTTCAACCCATCGAATACCGACAACATCGACTACCAAAGTGATCTCGGCGCGCCCGGTGACTTTCCTTACACGCGTGGAATTTATCCGAATATGTATCGCGGCCGATTGTGGACCATGCGGCAATACGCTGGTTACGCTACCGCTGAGGAGTCGAATGCGCGTTACAAGTATCTTTTGTCACAGGGCACAACAGGACTGTCCGTCGCTTTCGACTTACCGACTCAGATCGGTCTTGATTCAGATGATCAATTGGCTGCCGGTGAAGTCGGAAAGGTCGGTGTAGCAATTGATTCTCTCGACGACATGGAGCGTCTATTCGAGGACATACCGCTGGACCAAGTGTCGACGTCGATGACGATCAACGCGACGGCTGCAATTCTGCTGTCGTTGTATCTCGCCGTCGCGCGCAAGCAGAACGTCTCCTTCGACAAGCTCAGGGGCACATTACAGAACGATATCCTGAAAGAGTACATCGCTCGCGGCACTTACATCTACCCGCCCGCTCCGTCTTTGCGTCTCGTAACTGATGTTTTTTCTTACTGTGCCACCGAAGTGCCAAACTGGAATACCATCTCGATTAGCGGATACCACATTCGCGAAGCGGGCTCGACGGCGGTCCAGGAAGTTGCGTTTACGCTCGCCGACGGTATCGCTTACGTCGATGCGGCAATTGAAGCAGGTTTATTAGTCGATGAGTTTGCTCCACGCATCTCATTTTTCTTCAACGCACACAATAATCTGTTGGAAGAGATCGCTAAGTTCCGCGCGGCCAGACGACTGTGGGCGCGCATCATGCGAGAACGATTTAATGCGGAAGATCCGCGATCGATGATGCTGCGATTCCACACGCAAACAGCAGGTTCATCGTTAACTGCGCAGCAGCCTGAAGTGAACGTGATTCGCACCACCATTCAAGCGCTTGCCGCAGTGCTTGGCGGGACTCAATCACTTCACACCAACTCGATGGATGAAGCGCTCGCCCTACCGACGGAAGCGGCGGCCAGGGTCGCGCTGCGCACACAGCAGGTCATCGCTTTCGAATCGGGTGTAACCGCCACTGCCGATCCGCTTGCCGGGTCTTATGCAATCGAGCAGCTGACTAATGAAGTCGAAGGCGCCGCTGCGGAGTATCTACAAAAGATCGACGCGATGGGCGGAATGTTGCGAGCAATTGAGAAAGGCTATGTCCAGCGCGAGATCCAAGAGGCCGCGTACCGTTACCAAAAAGCGATTGAGAGCGACGAGGCGGTGGTGGTAGGAGTGAATCGCTTCCAAGTTGACGAGGAGCAGGCCGTAAAAACCATGCGCATCGATCCCGCGAGAGAGCAGGAACAGATGCAGCGAGTGCGGGCGGTCCGTCAAAGGCGAAATCCGAAAAGGGCCCTGAACGCGCTTGAGAAACTGCAGCAGGCCGCGACTACAGCTGAGAATCTTGTTCCAAGGATTCTTGACTGCGTTGAGGCTTACGCAACCGTTGGCGAGATCAGTTACCGTTTGCGAAAAGTTTGGGGAGAATACAGAGAAACCTCTACCGTGTGAGACATTGCTATGCCGGGCCAGCAAATTCAGGTGATGAACCTGCTGACATTATCGGCACCGTCTACTTTGATTTTGCCCACGTGATGTGGGTCTTCTCTAAAGTCGTTGTCCCTTATAGTGAGGTTAAAGATCATTTGAAGCCGGGTAGTTCGGTTGTGAAGTTTGTTCGATGACGGCGAAAGGATCGGTATGAATCGACGGGAGTTCACACGTGTGTTGGGATTGAGCGCGATCGCGCTGGGTTCCGGCGGAGTGCACGCGATTGGCGGTAAATCGCGGCAGCAACCGCAGATATCGATCACGATGGATGATTTCTGGTGGGAGAACTCCGTCCGACTTACTGGCGCTCAGCGAAATACGGCAATTCTATCGACGCTCAGCGCCCATAAGATCAAAGCAGCACTTTTCGTCGTAGGTCGAACCCTGGAAAAAGACGAAGGCAAAAAGTTGCTAGCCGCCTGGGACAATGGGGGACATTTAATCGGCAATCACACTTATTCCCATCGCAACTATGCCACGCCGGAGATGACTGTCGACGAATTCGCGAATGACATTATGCGCGCCGAGTCGATGCTGAAGACGTTCCCACGTTTTCAGAAGTACCTTCGCTTTCCGGCGCTCAAAGAGGGTGAGACCGTTGCGAAGCGCGATGGCCTGCGAAGCTTTCTGGCCCAACAGGGTTATCGAATGGGTTATGTCACCATCGACAACTCCGACTGGATCATAGAAGCACGACTGGTTGAACGACTTCGGGGCGATCCGAAAGCCGACGTAAAGCGGTACCGCGATTATTATCTCCAACATATGTGGGATCGAGCACAATACTACGAGGCACTAGGGCGACGGGTAGCTGGTCGTGCGGTGCCGCACACGATTCTCACCCACTTCAACCTTCTCAACGCCCTGTTTCTTAACGACCTGATTGAGATGTTCAAGAGTAAAGGTTGGCAATGGATCGATGCAGAGACGGCGTTTGCTGATCCGATATTTTCAAGCCTACCAAAGATCATTCCTGCAGGTGAAAGTATCGTGTGGGCGTTGGCAAAAGAAAACGGAACGATCCCAATGTCGCAGCGGTATCCAGCCGAAGATGGTGAATCTGAGATGGCAAGAATCAAGAAGTTAGGATTGTAAAGACATTTTTCCATTGGGCACTAAGGAGTACCACAGATGAGAAGTTTGGTTATTCTTATCGTGATTCAAATCGCAGTAGGCGTGTTCCTTTCCCATAACATCAGCTTGCAGCCCGGCTTCGTCTCAGCGTCGCCGTCACCGTTTCAGCAATGGCAAAGGTATGCGGTCAAAGGTGAAGAGTTCTCGGTGTCGCTGCCCGCGCTGCCCGCGATGAATACGCGAAATGTCTTGATCGCACCTTCTAAGCACCGCATCACTAGGGTCCTGGGTTCATATGGTGACGGCGTGGCTTATGCCATCAGTACGTATGAGAACACCCTGGGCCAGACGCTCGACGATTTTGTGGAGCGCACCAAACAGAGACGGTCGCGGATTCGTGAGTGGACTGATCAAACAGACGTCACGATCGACGGTTTCACAGGACGACAATTCTCCATTGCTGAACGCGGTGTGTCAGGCCTGGTCCAGTTCTTTCGCACCAAAGACCATCTATATCAATTCGAAGCTATGGGCGCGCCGATGAGTGATCCCAGGATGCAGCAGTTCTTTACTTCGTTAAAGCTGGGAAAGAAGTTAGAAGGAACTGAAGTTGACGATGGCATAGGTGCCCAACCTGACACTCAATCGTCGCCCGTTCTCCCATCCAAAGATCTCGATCAAAAAGTGGTTGTGTTAACGAAGCCAGAACCCTCTTACACGGAATCGGCGCGTAGATCTCGAACTGTTGGAGCAGTCGTTTTAAGAGTGGTCTTTGCCTCAAATGGTGGCGTGAGTGATATTGAAGTCGTGGCAGGTCTACCGAATGGATTAACGGAACAAGCCCTAAAAGTAGTGAAGCAAATTCGATTCGTGCCCGGTGTAAAGAACGGCACGTATGTTTCTACGACGCTCCAGCTTGAGTACAATTTCAATCTCTACTAGCCGATGGCCCACATTCTCGAAGTCCACGATTTGCGAACGCATTTCCCCACACGGGCTGGACTGGTCAAAGCAGTCGACGGTGTGAGCTTTTATCTCGATCGCGGGGAACTACTTGGACTAGTTGGTGAGTCAGGATGCGGTAAGTCAATCACTGCGCTTTCGGTCATGCGCCTCATCGCGCCTCCGGGGAAGATTGTTTCCGGACAGATCACCTTCGACGGTAAGGATCTTTTGCAGCTGTCTGACGAAGATATGCGTCAGATGCGCGGCGACGACATCGCGATGATCTTTCAGGATCCGATGACGTCGTTGAATCCGGTGTTCACCGTCGGTGAGCAGATTGCTGAGGCGCTGCGGCTGCATCGGAAGCTCTCACGAAAACAAGCGCGCGAAGCGACTATCGAAGCGATGCGGGAAGTTGCGATTCCGGATCCGGCTCGACGTATCGACGATTATCCCCACCAGCTTTCGGGTGGCATGCGACAACGCGTAATGATCGCGATGGCCCTCGCTTGTGATCCGAAGTTGTTGATTGCAGACGAACCAACCACGGCGTTGGATGTGACAATTCAGGCGCAGATTCTCGAGTTGTTGAACGAACTCAGAAAGCAGCGAGAGTTGGCAGTACTACTAATTACTCATGATCTGGGTGTCGTCGCAGAAGTAGCGGATCGAGTTGCAGTGATGTACACCGGAAGAATCGTTGAAGAGTCGCCAGTTGATGAGTTGTTTGCGCGACCGAAGCATCCTTACACAGAAGGTTTGTTGCGATCGGTGCCGAAACTGACGAGCGAGTTCGTAGCGAAGAAAGACCGGTTGGAAACGATTGAAGGGGTGGTGCCGCGCCCAACGGATCTCCCTCCCGGCTGTCACTTTGCCCCTCGTTGTCCCCATCGCATGCCTCGTTGTGTTGATGAGGCGATTCCACTTTACGCACTTGATGGGGACGTGAAGGTGCGGTGCGTACTTTACGATCTCGCGGCCGCGGTGTCCGCAGATCATCGAGCTGAGGAACTGCGACAAGAAGTTGAATGAGGCCACGTCGTTCTAATCAGGTGGTCAGATCGGCTGTATGACTCAAGCTACAAAAATCGCAAGTTAGGAAGGGTGGCTTGCCCCCGCTCAAGATGCAAATTCACTTGACGTTGAATGAAAATGAGTCTTGAGCGGGGGCAAGCCACCCTTCCCAACCTGCGAGTTGCGTTTCTTGAATCCCTTCGGGTGAAGTGACATATTGCACTTCGTACGTCGCACATAGATTGCGAAGAAGATCAGCTAATGGAACAGGCTAATGTGATGACTCGATCAGTAACGACGTTACCAGAGTCATCACGCGTTTTGCTGAGCGTGCGCGATCTGGTCAAGCATTTTCCCGTCGAGGGAAGTGATGACGTCGTACGTGCAGTTGACGGCGTGTCATTCGAGATACTGGCTGGTGAAACACTCGGCCTTGTTGGCGAATCCGGTTGTGGCAAGTCGACAGTGGGCCGTTGTCTTCTTCGTTTGATTGAACCAACATCGGGACGCATAACTTTCGAGGACATTGATCTACTGTCGCTCGGCAAAAAAGAACTTCGCGCGATGCGACGCGAGATGCAGATAATCTTTCAGGATCCCTACGCTTCGCTGAATCCACGAATGAAGGTTGGCGATATTGTTGGTGAGCCACTGGTGATTCATAGCGAAGGTTCAAAGAGTGAGCGGCGCGATCGAGTCGCGAGTTTGTTGCGTCGCGTGGGCCTGGATCCCGAATACATGAATCGATATGCGCACGAGTTCTCAGGCGGTCAACGTCAGAGGATCGGCGTGGCAAGAACCCTCGCGTTGAATCCGAAGTTGATTGTCGCTGACGAACCCGTGTCTGCGCTCGACGTTTCGGTTCAGGCGCAGGTGGTGAATCTGTTGCAGGAGTTACAGGAAGAGTTCAACCTCACTTATCTGTTTATCTCGCACGGTCTCGCGGTGGTTGAGCACATCTCCTCACGCGTAGCAGTGATGTATCTGGGGCGCATCGTTGAAATCGCCCGCGCGGCGGATCTTTACGCGGAGCCGCTTCATCCATATACGCAAGCATTGTTGTCGGCGATACCGATTCCCGATCCTAAGCAGAAGCGCAGTCGGATCGTACTTCAAGGTGATGTGCCGACGCCGATCAACCCACCGTCGGGTTGTCGATTTCGCACACGTTGTCCAATTGCGATTGCCGACTGCGCGAAGATCGATCCGGAGCTACGGGAAGTTGCTGACGGACATTCTGTTGCGTGTATTCGAGTGCCGGGTTGGTCTGAAGCGCCGCGGGTAGAACCGTTGCATTCTGGCTAGGAAGCAGAGCATTCGTCATTTGAGACTTGAGACTTGAGCGTTGAAGGTTGAGCTTTGAGACTTGCGGCTTGTAATTTGAACTTTAAGATTTGAGATATCAAATCACCAATGATTCAGCCGGAAACTTCACTCGCCATTCGCCCGTATTATCACCGTATCCTGAGCTCTCTATTAACTCCGACGGAGTTTTGCTCCCCGTCTTCTCGTAGGAGGATCATTCAATGAGCGACTCGCTCGAGCAGCAACCCTTCATACCGCCACCTCCGCCGTCACCACCACAACCACCCGAGCCGGTTGTCGGACCACGCCCGACACGATTGAGGCCATTCGCGATCGGCCTGTTTGCATTAGGGTTAATCATGGTCCCGGTGGCCGCTTTGAAGATAGTCAATGTAGAAGTGTTTAGCGGCGCGGCGTTGTGCTTCTTCGGAATGCTTCTTTTCGGGCTGAGCTTTGTTCGATTGCCTGTGATTTCGAATCCTGAAGGTCCAATACCAGCGTTACAGAAGGTGTTTGGAATCTTTTATGAACCGACACGGGTTTTTCGCAATTTGCGTGCGCATCCACATTGGGTCGTGGCGTTTGTGATTATTGCGGGTCTGAATGTGATCTATTCTAATGCGTTCATTCGAAGAGTTACACCGGAACGGATCACGAATCATGTTGTTGAAAAGATGTCAGAGATGGGCCCACCGTTCGCGCCACCAGCTGAAATGCTCGAGAGTATAAGGAACAAACAACTCGATCAATTAAAGAGTCCAACGCAACGCGTAGGCGCTGCTTTCAACACGATCACCGGCACATTTGTTTGGGGCGCTCTCGTGTCGGCTATCACTTTGCTGCTGATCCTGGCGTTCGGCGGAAAAATCAACTACTGGCAGGCAATCGCGGTCTACTTCTACACGATCCTTCCGGTTGCCATGGTCCAAAAGCTACTCAGTCTGGTTATTCTGTACATTAAGGAGCCTGACGATATTCATCCAATTCTGGGCCAGGAGAGTTTAGTGCAGGATAATCTTGGAATCCTGTTCTTGCCAGCAGCGCATCCAGTGCTGTTTGCGATATCAAGCTTCATCGGAGTTCTTTCGCTATATGGATTGTGGCTGCGCGGCAAAGGATTGCGGGAAGGTGGTACGCGTGTGAGTTCCACCGCTGGTTATGGAGTAGCGATTACATTGTGGGTTGTCGGGTTGCTGCTGGTGACGATTTTCACCGCACTATTCCCAGGATTCATCGGATAGGAACATTGAAGATTGTTGATTGAAGATTGTTGATTGAAGATTTGACGCGCATCACTCAATCTTCAATCGGCAATCAAAAATCAACAATGGTCCTATTCGTACCGTAGCGACTCGATCGGATCGAGACGCGCTGCTTTCCACGCCGGCCAGAGTCCGAAGATCAATCCGATTCCCACACTGGCTACGAAGCCACCAATAGGAGCCCAAAGCGGAACGTAAGAAGGTAAGAAGATTCGTAACAGAAAAGTCACTGACCAGCCAATCGAAAGCCCGACTATGCCGCCAAGGCCAGTCAACGTCGCTGCTTCAATCAGAAACTGCCACATGATGTCGCTGCGTTTTGCGCCGATGGCTTTACGAACTCCAATCTCGCGGGTGCGCTCTGTTACCGAAACCAGCATGATATTCATCACGCCAATCCCGCCCACCATCAATCCAACCGAAGAGATCACAACCATTGCGATCGCCAGTCCGCCTGTGATCGAGCGAAAGTTGTCGAGCACACCCTCTGCGGTTTGCATCCCGAAGTTGTCTGGGTCGGCAAAGGACACTTGGCGACGAACACGCAACATGTCGCGCACCTGGTCCTGCGCCTCTTCCATCATTCCCGGTCTTGCAACTGCAAGGATGTAGATGTCATCCGCATTTGGCTTCAACTTTTCTGCAACGCTAAATGGAACGTAAATCACGTTGTTCTGATCGTCGCTGCCCCCGCTGAACAGAAACTGCTCACGTTTTTGCAGTACGCCCACCACGCGAAACTCCTGCTCCCCGATCTTTATCGTTTGATCCACCGGAGAACCGAACTTGAAGAAGTCGTCTGCTACTTTAGAGCCAATCACACACACAGTCTGATTGGTATCGTTTTCAGTTTGGGTGAAGAACCGACCTTCTGAAATAACTTGTGTTCCGGCTTTCTCAAATTCGGGCAGAGTTCCCTGAAGAGCGACACCCGCAGAAGTCTTCCCGCCTCCAGAAACTGTGAGTCGGCCACCAAAAAAGTTGTTGGTTATGTCGAGAAAGGGAACTGATAGTTCAATTGTCGGCAGATTCGTCAGGGCGATTGCATCGTCATAAGTCAATTCCTTACGCATACGCTCCTCGCGCGAAAGCCGGCCGATGTGAATGCCTGGGTTGAATTTGCTGATGTAGATGGACCGTGTTCCAAACGACTCAACCTCGCGCTTGACTGAAACATCGATGCCACTAATGATCGAGGCGATCAGCATCACTGTTATCACACCGATGACAACACCGAAGACGGTCAGAAAAGAGCGCAGCTTATTAGCGCGCAAAGTATCGATCGCCATCTTCAGGTTTTCGTAAATGTCGCTGCGTAGGAAGGGTATGCGCATCGTATGGTTATTCGCGTTCCCGGGTGTTTCGTCCTTTTTGCTTAGTGCTTAGTAGTCGTTCGGTATGTCGTCAGCTCTTGAACTTCGGCAGTTGACCGAACAAAGCAGGAGCCAAGTACAAAGTACCAAGTACGAAGATCAAAGGCTATTCCGCCCGAAGTGCTTCAATTGGATCCAACCGTGCAGCCTTCCACGCCGGAAAGACACCAGCGGCAACCCCAACTACTGCTGACACACCAACGGCAATCGAGATGGCGCCAATTGATAACGACGTCGGAAAGAACACCGCAGTCAGCACTCGTCCGATGATCCAGGCGATACTAACTCCGATTGCCCCGCCGATTCCGGATAGTGCTACTGCTTCCACCAAAAACTGCTTCAGGATATCGGCCTGACGAGCTCCGAGCGATTTTCTGATGCCGATCTCTTTAGTGCGCTCGGTCACTGAGACGAGCATGATATTCATAATTACGATGGCGCCGACCACTAACGCAATGCTAGGCACCATGATCGCAACCAGGAAAATCGTGCCGAATATCCGGTCGCGCAATCCTGTGATTGCGTCCGGCGTAACTATCCCGAAGTTGTCTTTTTCACCTGTCTTCAGGTGACGGCGCTGTCGCATCAGAATTCGAACCTCTTCAACGGCGTCGTTGAATTGGTCGTCCACTCGTGAGGTGCCAATAAAATAAAGTGACCGCTGACGGATGAGCGCGCCGAACGTGATCGAATACGTCTTTAAAGGAATGATGATGAACGTATCTTGCGGAATACCGAAGACCGTTCCCCTCGCCGCTTCAACTCCAATAACACGGTAGGGAATTCCCCGTATCGTAATCTCCTGACCAATTGCGCTGCCGCCGTACGGAAAGAGCTTGCTCGCGACATCAGCTCCAACATATGCGACACGTTGCGCCGCCTCATTTTCAATCTCTGAAATGAATCGCCCCTCGGCAACGTCGCGGTTTTCAATGTCGACACAGTTGGCGGTAGCGCCCGACACGAACACATCCTGAAGAACTTCGTTGCTTCTTTTTACTTCAGCTGCTGAACCGCGCGCTTTTGCCCCAAGCTTGCCCACCAGCGCGGCCCTTTGCTTCAAGTAATCGTAATCTTCGAGAGTTAAGTCCTTGTTGCGTCTTTGCGCGGCAGCAATTGTGTCGGTGTCTTTGAAGTCTTCGAGCGGGTTGAAGCGTTGAACCGTGAACGACTTCGCGCCGATACCCGCGATCTTTTCGTCGACGTAAGTATTGAAGCCCTGAATCAGAGAATAGACGACGACCACGGCCATTACGCCGATGATCATGCCGAGGAGCGTAAGAGCGGAACGGAGCTTGTGGGCCCAAATGGCGGCCAGCGCCAGTTTCAGGGTTTCGATAAATTTCACGAGTAGTAATACGGGTTCTAACCGATTATGGTTTTAGATGCAAAGGGCAACGAGTATACACAGGCTTCTCTGTACAGTTCGAGGTGCCAAACATCCGCACTCAAGGTTCACTTCCACAACTCAAGCCGTAATTAATACAAGTAGGGAAGGGTGGTTTACCCCTCGCTCAATCCATAACATTCAAGAGTCAGTTCCACAATTCAAGTCCAATTACAGTTGGCGGGTTACAGTTGGCTGGTTATGCAACTCGAGCGGGGGTAAACCACCCTTCCTAACTTGCATTGGTCCCAGGTTGAACTGTTTCAAGGAAGGGTGAATCCTGATGTTTGGCACGTTGCTTATAACGCAAAGCCACACGTGATATCGATCGCTTCGCCTGTGACGCTGCTGCCTTCGTTTGAAACGAGGAAGACAACAGCTGCGGCTACGTGTGTGGGATCGACCATTCGCTTCAGTGCTGTACCTTCAAGGTAGTTTCTTTCAACTTCCTCTGGCGGCAGTCCCATTTCCTTTGCCCGACCCTCAATCACCGCACTCATTCGGTCGCCGGCTGTTGGTCCTGGACAGATTGCATTCACTCGAATGTTGTGGGGGCCCAACTCCTGAGCGAGCGTACGCGACAGGCCCAGCATTCCCCATTTTGAAACGGCATAAGGACTGCGCAACGCATAAGCAAGCCTTCCGGCAATAGAAGCAATGTTGATGATGCAACCGGAACCTTGCGAAATCATTTGCGGTATTACAGCTCGTGAGCAGAGAAACGCGCCCGTGAGATTCACTGCCAGCACCTGATCCCATTCTTCTCGCGACAACTTTGCGAGCGGAGTGGTTGGCCCGACTGCACCGGCGTTGTTCACAAGGATGTCGATCCTTTGAAACTCGCGAAGCGCAGCGTCAGCCATTGCGGCGACTTGAGATTCGTCCGCGACGTCAGTTCTCATAACGATTGCATGGCGGCCCAGGTGGTGGATTTCGTGCGCGACGCGTTTCAGTGCTTCTTCATCGCGAGAAGCCAAAAGAACACGGGCGCCCTCGCGCGCAAGGGCGAGCGCGATCTCTCTACCTATACCGCGACCACCGCCGGTAACGATTGCACACTGGTTTTGAAGTTTCATCAGAGTTTGAGACAGGATTTCGAAGATTACACGATTCCAGAATAAGGAAGAAAGGCCGTCGCTGTTGAGTACAGCTTCACTTGGGTTCGACCTCTTCTAATCTGGTAGATCTTGTGAATCCTGTCTAGCGGTCTATTCCCACCGGAGAGCTTCGATTGGATCAAGCCGCGCGGCTTTCCATGCCGGCCATAAACCAAAAACAATTCCCACGGCGGCTGAAACACCAACGCCTACGCCGATGGCCCAGAGCGGGACGTAGGCCGGGAGTGGCGAGTACTTGTTCATCAAGAAACTTCCAATCTCGCCGACGGCCAATCCCGCAAAGCCGCCAATAGCAGTCAGCACAACTGCCTCGATCAGAAACTGCGACAAGATGTTCAGCTTCGTGGCCCCGACTGCTTTGCGGATCCCGATCTCCTTTGTCCTCTCTGTGACTGATACCAGCATGATGTTCATCACGCCGATGCCGCCAATCATGAGAGCGACAAAAGAGATCGACGTCAGAACTAGTGCGGTTGCTCCGGTCAACTGGTTGTAGACGTCGAGGAGCGAATCCTGCGACGAGATTCCGAAATCATCTGGTGCGCCCAGTGGAACTCGCCTCCGGCGCCGAAGAATGTCGGTAATCTCATCGATCGCCGATTTTACGTAGGCGCGGGAAATCGGCCGCACAACCATGAAGAAAACTACCTCCGGAAATGGACCATCGGCGTAATACTTGTCAAACGTTGTGATCGGCACGAAGATCGAATTGTCTCTGGATTGACCGAAGAAGTTTCCCAACGGCTCCATCACACCAACTACACGATAAGGATTGCCATTGATTCTGACTTCCTTATCGATCGGATCTTCATAAGGGAACAGAGTGCGTTTCACATCGACGCCGATAACTACGACATTTGATCGATCCTGCATGTCGATGTCGTTCACGAAGCGTCCATTGGCGGAGTATTGCGTGTGGACGAATTCATAGAACGGCGTTACACCTAAAAGAATGGGCGTGTCTGTTTGCTTGTCCTGATATCGAACCGTTGCCGCAAGTTTTCGGTGGATCGGAGAAACACCGGCGACGGACGGTGCCTCACGCCGCACGGCTTCGGCATCATTCATGTCGAGATCCTTGCGGTGAATTTCTTCGGGACCGGGAGGTCGACCAAAACTCGGAGAGAACTTGGAGATAAAGATTGTGTTCGATCCCAACGACTCAACCTGGTCAGCAAATGCTTTGTTAAGGCCTTGGATTATGGAGACCATAAAGATCACGGTCACCACGCCGACACTGACTCCGAGGATAGTCAACGACGAACGGAGCTTGTTGGCGCGCAACGTATCGAGCGCCATTACAGCCGATTCTTTAACGTCGTCTAGTCGCATCTTTTTATTGTAGATTGAAGATTGTAGATTGAAGATTGTTGATTGAGTGGTGCGCTGCGTCAAATCTTCAATCTTCAATCAACAATCTTCAATCCGCTTCACTCAGCCCGCAGCGCTTCGATCGGATGAAGGTTTGCCGCTC
This sequence comes from Pyrinomonadaceae bacterium, assembly GCA_035457565.1. Taxonomy (GTDB): domain Bacteria; phylum Acidobacteriota; class Blastocatellia; order Pyrinomonadales; family Pyrinomonadaceae; genus PSRF01. Next base: position 14,233 of record DATIBJ010000106.1, read on the forward strand.
GCCACGCTGGCCATAGACCGCTGATGATTCCTACCACTGACGAAACACCGACGCCCAATACGGCAGAGGCAATACTGATCAGCAGGGGAAAACCAATCAATGCTGAAATCACATATGCGAGCCCAAACCCAGTTGCGACTCCAATCGCGCCACCGATTGCCGTCACTGTCACTGCTTCAATGAGAAACTGCGTCAGGATGTCTTTTCGTCGCGCGCCAATGGCTTTGCGAATACCGATCTCCTTTGTTCGCTCCGTCACTGACACGAGCATGATGTTCATAACTACAATACCGCCAACTACCAGAGACACAGCGGCGACGCCGATAGTCACAATATAAATATTTGAAGTCGCCGATCCGTACAGGTTGAGAAACACATCCTGTGTTTCCAGCGCAAACCCTTCGTCGTCATCTTCTGCCGGACGGCCGCGGCGATTCACCATGATTGTTCTGACCTGGTCCTCCGCCGCTTCCAACTGCTCAGCTTCGGGCACTTGAATAAACACTACAAGCGAGCGCCGCGCCCCATAAGCTTTTTGGTAGGCGCCGTAAGGAATGTAGACGACGTTGTCCCGAGAAAAACCGAGGATCGACCCCAGTGGCTCGAGGACGCCGATAATCGTAAAGGGTCGTCCTGCAATTCTAATCTCCTCGCCCAGTGCCCGGTCACTTGTCGCACCGCCGAAAAGATTCTTCAAAATGTCGGGACCAACGACGCATACTTCATGACCAGAACTGCCCTCTGCTTCCGTCCAGATGCGTCCAGCTTCGATTGTCACGCCGTCGATGTCGAACATCGATAGCGGTTCGACTCCGCGGATGCGAACATTCTCCTGTTTTTGATCAGCGTGTTTGAGAGTTTCAACAGCATTCCCTGCGATGCCGACGCGCCAACAAGAAGTACACAGTCGTGTAATGGCTTCCGCATCATCGTGCGTAACGTCTTTGCGTTTGTTGACCTTTACGAACTCTTCGCGCGATTTAATGATTAGCGGAATTTTAGAGACGGTGAAGACCGTCGAGCCTTGCGATGAAAAGGTCTGCGCTACCGTCCGGTCCAGGCCTTTGATGATAGTGACGACGGCGATAACGGCGGTGACGCCGACGATAATACCCATCAACGTGAGCGCTGTGCGGAGTTTGTTTGAACGAAGACTGAAGATCGCTACCTTGAATGCTTCCCAAATTGCGGCGAGGCGGAAAAACGGTAACGATTTAACACGCTGAGGAAGGATTGCACGGGCAAAGGTAAAGCGTTGTGGCTTTGCCCCATCGTCGCCACTTCGCTGCATTTCTGTTTGCTCCTACCGGATCTTTTCGTCCTTTTCAATTAAGCCGTCACGAATGAAGATAACGCGATGGGCTCGTGCGGCAATATCGTGCTCGTGGGTTACAACGATAATCGTATTGCCCTCGGAGTGAAGGCGCTCAAATAGATCCATGATTTCCATACTGGTGTGCGTGTCTAAGGCTCCAGTAGGTTCGTCAGCTAGGAGTATCGATGGGTGATTGACCAGAGCTCGAGCGATGGCGACTCGTTGTCTTTGTCCGCCGGATAGCTCGTTCGGACGATGCGTTATGCGATCAGCAAGATCGACTGCCGCCAATGCTTGCTTCGCCATCTCGTGTCGTTTTGCAGCACCGATGCCGCCATATATCAGCGGCAACTCGACGTTGTGCAAAGCAGTCGCTCGGGCCAGAAGGTTAAATGTTTGAAATACGAATCCAACTTCCTGATTCCGAATTCGAGCGAGTTCGTCGTCGTCCATTTCGGAGACGTTCTTACCTGCAAGCCAATACTCGCCCTGGGTTGGCGTGTCGAGGCAGCCAATCAAATTCATCAGCGTCGACTTACCCGAACCAGATGGGCCGATGATCGCGATGTATTCACCTTTACGAACATCGAACGTAACGCCATGGAGCGCGTGCACTGATTCAGCGCCCATCTGGTAGGTCTTCCAGAGATTACGCATTGCGATGAGCGTCGACGGTTCTCTACCATTGACTGATGGAGTCGCGTTGATAACGGTTTCTACCGGAGACGCGAACGTAACGTCGCTCATTTAGCTTCCTCCGCTTCCATTCGCGTTGTCGGGTTTCTTCGTTTGACGTTTCACAGTCATTCCATCCTTCAGTGTCTTCAGCACGCGGCTTGGTCCCCTGACAATTTCCTGATCTTGCTTCAGACCACTTTCGATTTCAATGTCTGCCTCACCGGTGATTCCAGTGGTCACTTCGATGAACCTGACCTTGTTGCCTTCAATCAGATATACGCCCTTTTGAGCTTTCGGTTTCTCACCTGGAGAGGCCGTTGGAACACTTCCAGCGGCGCCTGCGGACGGAGACGCCGCCGGCGTTGGCTGCTTCTCAACGATTGACTCAAGCGGAACTGCCAACACGTTGGTCTTCGTCTTCGTGGTAATCGTTGCCGTCGAACTCATGCCAGGCCGCAACGCGACGTGAATATCTTCGGGGAGCTCTCTTAGTTCCAGGGTTACTTTGAACTCCTTCGCTTCCTGAACGTTCACGCGATTCGACAAACCGCCAGTGGCGTCAGACTTCGACACCGCGAGCGGGTTCTTCTGAGTTACGACTGCCTTGATTTCTTTGTCACCCAGGGCGTCGACTTTTACTTTCGCTTCCTGGCCGACCGTGACGTTGTTGATCTCCGTTTCGTCAACGTTTACTTCGACGTTGATTTGAGACATATCTGCGATCGTCATCAGTGGCGTAGTAGATAAACCTGCGACGGCAAACTCACCAACTCGCGTTGGAATATCAGCGACAACGCCATTCAGCGGCGACACCTGCGTCGCCTTTGAACGCTGGCTGACTTGCCCTCTTAATAGCGCTTGATGTTGGTTGGCGCGCATTTCAGATGACTTGATGTTCGTCTGCGCTTCCTTCACCGCGATGCGCTGCTGATTTGCTCTTTCGGTGGCTTCCCTAACGGCGATTTTTTGTGCCTCGAGATTTGCTTTCGCCGTTTCGAGAGCGATTTTCGCCTGCTCATATTTGTCGCGAGCAGCATCGTATTCGAAACGCGAAGCCACGCCCGACTCAATCAGATCTGTGTAACGCTTGAGTTCGCGTTGCGCTGTTTTCAGATCAACTTCCGCTCGGTCTACGTTGGTTTGAAAAGCGACAACCTGTTGACGTGCCGCGGCAACGGATGATTCCGCAACTATGAGACTCTGCTGGGCTGCGGTCACGGCGTTTCGAGCGTTTTGCACGTCATTCAAAGACGCCTGCGTCACCGCCCACTGCGCTTCCTGGTTCGACTGGAGTTGAGTCGGGTCGATCCGCACCAGTGGCTTACCCTTCGTTACCTGATCGCCGGCACTAACGTAAATCTCTTCAATTCTGCCCGGTACCTCGCTCGTTAGCTTGATGTAACGGATGGGACGAACCTCCCCTGAGGCGGTTACGGTTTGTCGTAGTTCCGGGCGAACCGTTAACTTGACAGTGGTGACCTCCGGTTCTTCCTTGCGACTTGCCAGTACGCTTACGATGACGACGATTCCCAAAACTGCCACCACGACGGTGGCGATTATTATCTTCTTCTTGCGCGTTAATGCCATGTCTAATATTCCTTCAATTGTCGCCTAAATCTGATTGGAAACGAGGTAGTTATTCTTCTCGGGAAAGCCTAACCCTAACCTTTACGCTCGAGTAGCTTCTACGTCAGAAGTTACCAAACTGTTTCAATTAACACCAACTTGCGCGGGCCTTTGGCGCAACAAGTTGGCCAAAACTGAAGCAGCCCCAATATGGACGAGTGAGATGAGAAATCATTAACATTCGTCGCCTCACGTTTGGGTTCTTTTGTCGCTCAAACCTGTCGGAGTTTACCGAGTGACTTTGTTAACTCCTGCCGGTCCGTTGAGCCAAGGCGAGCTGAAGTGCCGAACTGTTTCGTCTTTAGCTTCAAATCGCGTTAGAATGACTTGCCTTTGGTGTCTCTGTTTATCCCTTTTGAGGCGGATTATCGGACCAACCTGCTTGAACAATTAATGATTACCTGCGACAGATGCAAAACTGAAAACTTAGACGGCTCCCAATACTGTGACGAATGCGGCGCGCCTCTCCGGCCAGCACCGCCATCGGGCTCTTATCGGGGAGTTTCTGCAAGCGATAATGGACAGAACGGAACGCACACCGCGGCGCCGTCTAAAAACCCTGAATTTGCGGGAGGGCGCGTCTCTTCGGGACTTAACCTCGGATCTTTGCCATCCCGTTCCAGACCGCACGCGAGATTAGTTATTGAGAAGGGCCGCTCCAGCGGCAAGCAGTTTCCTTTGAGTGACAACGAGGCTCAAATCGGACGTTGGGACGCTGACGCCGGGATCTTTCCGGACGTTGATTTGGACACCGACGATCCCGAGGCCAAAGTTTCGCGGCGGCACGCGCGGATCACCTTAAGTAACGGTCAATACTTTCTCGAAGACCTGGGTTCTACAAACGGCACGTTTATCAATCGAGGAAAACGGTTGCCTCCAGGACAACGGCAGGCGCTGTGCGATGGCGATGAAATCATAGTCGGAAAAACCTTCTTGAGATTTCATATCGTTAAGTAAGCCGCGGGTATCCTCGTTTCTAATTTTGAGTTCAACCGTATTGCTGAAGTTCCCGACGCGCATTTTGCAACCAAATGGCTGAATGTCTCGAATGCGGCGCTAGAATTACGGCCGGCGAACACTTTTGCGGTAACTGCGGCGCGCAGCAACAACCACTCTCCCCGGAATTGAAGACCATATCGGGAGTGCTTGGCGCTGATGGCGAATTGCAGACATCTGTTCAGCCCGAGGTTGCAGAGTCTCAACCTGAGCCCGCAGTTGAAGAGCCAAAGGTTGACGATGCTGGCCGCGAAGAATTCCAACAAGCTGAGACAGCAGAAACTCCCGCACCCATCTCGTCTGGATCGCTGGGAGGCGTGTCAACGGATCCTCGAATACCGGCGACTAGTGAGGCAACCCACAAAGGTACAACCGGCGGCCGTCAGCCCGCAGTCAAGCAGCTCGAACCTGGAACGGTCCTGAATTCCCGCTACGAGATTGTTCGACGCATCGGGGGTGGCGGCATGGGTGCAGTTTATCTCGCGAAGGATCGCAACCTGGGTGATGCGCCGCGCGCAGTGAAGGAAATGGTTGAAGCGCATCTCGATCCGGCCCAACACGAGAAAGCGATCGGCGATTTCAAGCGTGAGTCGTTGCTGCTTACGTCGCTTGAACACTCATCGATTCCCACCATCTACGATTATTTCTATGACGCGAGCGCGAGTCGTTTCTATCTCGTCATGAAATACATCTCCGGTGGTGATCTTGCGTCGCGCATGCGCTCAGCAATTGGCGGTCGGATTGACGAAAGAACAGTTACCGATTGGGGAGCGCAGGTGGCTGACGTTCTCGACTATCTCCACTCGCGACCCAAGCCGATCATCTATCGTGATTTGAAGCCGGCAAACCTGATGATTGACGGAAATAGCGGACGCGTAATGCTAATCGACTTTGGTATCGCGCGCTGGGTCACGCAGCAGGAAAAAGGTGTCACGGCGGTCGGCACGATGGGCTATGCACCGCCTGAGTTGTTTAGCGGTCGGGTTCAGCCGGCTTCAGATGTCTACAGCCTGGGGGCGACGATGTTCCATCTGCTAACGGGTTCAGATCCGCAAGACAATCCGCTGCTCATATTCGATTTCAGCAAGAACCCTCGACCGCGCCAGATCGCACCCTCGCTTTCGACGGAGATGGAGCAGATATTAATGCGTGCCGTCGAATACAAACCCGAAGATCGTTTCCGCTCCGCCGCTGAAATGCACAATGTGTTGGCAGCTCATCTCGACAAGTTGGTGAGGGGCCAGGTGAGTTATGGAGTGCCCCAACAGCAGCCCGGTGCCGAGACTGTGCAGATGCAAACTGTCTACTGCGGTTTTTGCGGTGGACGAATCGCAGCCGATGATGTGTTCTGCGCACACTGTGGTGCGCGCCAACCACTGGGAGCAGTAGGCTCCAGCGCACTCCTGCACACACCGCGTCCCACAGCTAAGTTGGTTGTGGCCGGAACGACGGAACTTGATGCTTCATTTATCTTGCAGAAAGACAGTAATCTTCTTGGTCGTACCGATCCCCATTCCAACATCTTTCCGGAAATCGATCTGTCGCGCTTCGACCCAGAAACGAAAGTATCGCGACGGCACGCGCGCATCTGGCTGGAAGGTGATACGTTTCTTGTCGAGGATCTCGGATCCGTTAATGGCACGGTGATAAATGATTCGGTTCGACTTGCGCCGCGCCAACCCCGGGTTCTCGACAGCGGCGACAAGCTGCGTGTTGGTGAGACGACTCTGCATTTTCTGGTCGGATAGCTCTTCAGAAACTTTGTGCTATAACCTTCGTATTTTTCAGACTGGATGACAGCCGTCGAAGAAACTGCTTTGCCACCCCAAGTACGAAGCCGCGCCGCGAGAGAAGGTGGCAGACGATTACGAGCACCATTTTCTCTTCGCTGTGGCGCTTTGCTGATCGATTACATCGTCCTGGCCGCCATCGTCGTTTTTGGGACACTGATAGCGCGCATGTTGGGTGGCGGCGCCCGAAGTGCCGGCACGTCTGCTGAAAACATTGGGTTTCTTCTAGCGTTCGTGGTCGCGGTGCTCGACATGGGTATCCTCCCGGGTTTAACGGGATTAACGTTAGGCAAGTGGGCCACCGGTCTTCGTATCGAGCGACTAGACGGCTCCCCGGTGGGGATTGGTCGTGCGTTCCTGCGACACTTTGTAGGTTACCCGCTGTCGTTTTTGATTTTGGGAATCGGGTTCTTGATGGCCACAGTGACGATGCGCGGGAGAGGTTTGCACGATATCATTGCGGGTACATTAGTTGTTCGTGAAGGGTCCTAGAGCCACGTGAGTATGACTGAATTAATCGTTAAGTATCCCGATCGCTCGCCTGACCATTTTCCACTGGGACGATTGCGGATCACGATCGGACGATCAGCGAGAAATGATCTGTGTATCCCCGATCCCTTTGCCTCGCGAGTACATGCCGAAGTTCGTCGCGAAGGTGATGAATACCTGCTACAGGATCTCGGCTCAGCTAACGGAACACTCTACAACGGCGCAACTGTTCAAGGCGTTGTCCCGCTGACAGCCGGGGGCCGAATTCAAATCGGCGAGACCGAGATCATTTTTAACGACGGCACCTACAACTCGAGCATGGGTGCGACGATGATCACCGACAACTCCGGTACTTCGTTGCCAGAGGCTACGATTGCGCTCGAGTCGGGTGATCGAACGACATCCGGGTTGCTGGAAGCGATCGAAGGCGCCCGCACCAAGCCGGAAGAGATTACGTCGGCCGCCACTGGAAAAGCGAAGCACGGTGATCTGCTCGCGCTGATTAGCAAGGTGGGCATCACGCTTTTGGCTTCGGCAACGCTGAATGAAACTCTGGAGCAGATTGTATCGCTCGTGTTTGAAGCAGTGCCCGCCGATCGGTGCTTGATTATGATGCGTGACGCGGCGAATGAAGATCTGCGAGTTGCTGTTGCTCGCCTGCGCGATCGTGCGGGTGATGTCGGCGAGATCCGGGTTAGTCGCAACGTTCTTGATGAAGTAGTGATGCGCGGGAAGTCCGTTCTCACATCGGACGCGCAACACGATCCGCGGTTTGCGAGCGGCACGGTTGTCCTGCAGGGTGTTCGATCGGTACTAGCAGTACCACTGGGAGTTTCCGACAAGGTGTTCGGAATTATTTATGCCGATTCGCCGATTGCTGAAGGTCGATTCACAGAGGATCACCTTAAAGTTCTTACCACCCTGGCGTCAGTTGCTGCGATTCGCGTTGAGAACACCCGGTTAGTTGAAGCACGTCTCGAGCGTGAACGACTTGAACGTGAACTCGCGCTGGCAAGTGAAATCCAGCAACGTTTCCAACCGACAGCGCCGCCGCAAATCCCTGGCTATGAACTGCAGGGAATCAGTTTCCCCTGTTACGAGATTGGCGGCGACTACTACGATTTTATTGAGCGGGAAGACGGTCGACTAGTCATTGCGCTGGGCGACGTTTCAGGAAAGGGAACTGCTGCCGCACTGTTGATGTCGTCGCTGCATGCTGCGGTCCATGCCCAGGCTGGATCACATGATTCGCTAGTCTCAACAATTTCGGCAGTGAACCGTTATCTGGCAGAGAATATTCCGGCGAACCGGTTTGTCACGCTGTTCTACGCCGAACTCGATCCTGATTCCGGTGCACTTTCCTTCCTAAACGCTGGCCACAATCCGCCGTTGATCGTTCATTCAGCAGGAACCGTCGAGCAACTGGCGTCGGGTGGTCTGCCGTTAGGCATCAAACCAGACGCAGACTATCGCGAAGGGCGAACACAACTGCAGCCAGGCGACGTGCTGGTGATCTACTCGGATGGCGTTACGGAAGCAATGAGCCCGAGCGGTGAAGAATTTGGCGCGACTCGTCTATATGAAGTTGTTTCGCGGAATATCGAATCATCGGCTGCCGGAATTCGCGATCGTATTGAGTCGTCGCTAACGAAGTTTTCGCAAGGCACCAGCGCCGCTGACGATATTACGTTGGTGATCGTAAAGCGTCAGGCGGAATCGAAAAGCGCCGGTGTTCATTGATACTGGGCAATCGATTCGAGATAGCGTTTAGTCAGAGTATCTTCTGCAAGTGTAGTTATGCCGAAGGCTAACAAAGTGCTGTGTAGAGGGGTGTGAGGAAGCAGTACTTGACTACCGCGATTCAGGCGCTAGCCATTGTGTGCCGTCTGCAAACTCGACCTGCTCAACTCTCAACGATAGGCCCGCATCTCTGGACGTATCAAAGCCAAACCGGTCCAACTCGCCTCGTTCTAAGACTTGCGCCCGAGATATCTGATTACCATTTGAGGAGTCAACCTTTTTCAAGCCTGCACCTATTGACGTACAGACGACCGTATAAGACAGAATACGCTTGTCACTGGCGTTCTCAACGAGAAAATTGACGCGGACTTTTCCATCTGATTTCTCCTCAGTCGAATCATAGAGCAGATGTAAGGCCTCGCGGGGAAACTTATCGATTGACAATCTCGGAGATCGGGACAATCGCCTGAAGTCAGACGGGATGCTATTTCGTGAATGGATCATTGTCGCTTGAGGATACGAAAGGAATGAGCTACTGAGCCTTTCTATTGTGATTCCTAAGATAAAGGTGATCACTGCACAGCTAATATAAACAATTAGGCGACACATTGTTTTCTCTTCCTGATGATACCGGAAATGCATTCAGTGTCCAGCTAGCGTAACGAAATGGAACCCGAAAAGTTCTAAAAGACACGCTCCTTGAACTTATCGATTAGTTGTCTTTACATTTCCGGCGTCGGCTAACGCGCGGATAATTGAGGCGGTGGAACGGATACGGGTTGTCGGATCTTCTATGTCGCGCGCGGTCTCAAGCGCAATTGGTCGGTCAAGAGAAAAACTACGACCTCAGATGCACAATAAACATCATTCCCGGGCCAAAGTCGTCTTTATTACCGATCGGTTACTCATGCACTCGATCTCGAGGGAGCTCGAGCGGGGGTAAACCGCCCTTCCCAACTGCGCTTGTTTCAATTGAGTTATTTCGGTGAAAGTTGCGGGTTGACGTTTGGCGCGTCGAATCGTTTCTGGGTTTCAACATTTGGACACTCCAGATCGACAAGCTGCAGCGCATCGGACATTCGTTGAGATTTGTCGCAAACTCCTGCTTGAGGTACTGTACGCTGCATCGCCCACCGCCCCGCATTGAACAATGGTGAGAATACGTAATCGCATCAGTGACCCTGACACGGATATTGGTGGTCCACTTCGGAACTTTCCGCAAACGAATCGTTCAGCAATCGTGGCTATGCGTAGTCAGGAGCTACAAGTCCGTCAACGAGGGTTCGACGCCATTCTCGAAAGCTACTGGAAGCCTGTTTACAAATACATTCGAATAAAATGGAATGCAGATAACGAAGACGCAAAAGATCTGACGCAAGGGTTCTTCGTCAATGCTTTTGAGAAGAACTATTTCGCTGATTTCGATGCAACGAAGGCGAGTTTCCAGACATTTCTTAGGACCTGCGCCGACGGGTTCGTCGCGAATCAGCGCAAGGCTGAACAACGCCTGAAACGTGGCGGCGGTCTCGAACACGTTTCATTGGATTTTCAAGGCGCGGACAATGAACTTGCTTTACACCCGCCCTCGCAGGACCTTACTCCCGAGCAATATTTCGAACGCGAATGGCTGCGCAGTCTGTTCTTACAAGCTGTTGAAGTGCTGCGCGAAAAGTGCGACCAAACAGATAACCGGGTGAGGTTTCAACTATTTCAGCGATACGATCTCGAAGAATCGACTGAGGAAGTGTCCTACACCGCTTTAGCAACTGAGTTTGGGTTGACTACAACCACAGTCAATAATCAATTGGCTGCGGCAAGACGTGATTTCCGCAGAATCCTGCTCGACAAGTTGCGAGAAATGACCGCCACCGAAGCAGAGTTTCAAAACCAGGCGCGTGAACTCTTCGGCTTAGAAACCAAATGAAGTGGATCTCAGACACGCGAATCGATCACCTGCGTGCGCTGGCGTCGCGGCCGGACTTAAGTGCGACGAAGTACACAATACTCAAAGAGCTCGCACGGGGCGGCATGGGAACGGTCTACCTCGCTGAGGATCGCGAACTATCACGGCAAGTGGCAGTCAAAGTTCTCAATGCTTTGCCAGGTGATGAGGATAATCGGCAGCGCATGTTGCGTGAGGCCCAAGTCATCGCTCGTCTTGAGCATCCGGGGATAGTTCCGGTTCACGACGTGGGAATGTTGGAGGACGGCCGGATCTATTACGCGATGAAATACGTTCGGGGTCGCCGACTGGATGAATACGTCGCCGAAGCTGAATCGATTACTGATCGGCTGCGGAAGTTTCAGGCTGTGTGCGACGCCGTCGCCTTCGCCCACTCACATGGAGTGGTCCATCGTGATCTGAAACCTCAAAACATAATGATCGGTGCATTTGGTGAAGTGCTGGTGCTCGATTGGGGCGTGGCGAAGATAATTCGTGATGCTCAATTCGCGTCCTCAGAAGACGAAACACTGAAACTAAAGCCGGTGACGCCGCAGGAACAGCAAAGCGATGGGCCAACAGCGGACGGGACGGTCATCGGCACGCGAAACTACATGTCGCCCGAACAAGCGCGTGGCGAGACCCAACTCGTTGATGAACGTTCAGACGTGTATTCACTCGGCGTGATTCTCTATTTCATACTTACCAGGCATGCCACCAAGAGCGGTAATGATTCTCCCCGTCGACGTCCTCGAGAGATCGATCCGAACATCAGCAAACAAGCGGAAGCCGTGTGCTTGCGAGCAATGGCGCGAGAGCGTTCTGAGAGATATACGGGGGCGGTTGATCTTTCTGCAGATATCGGCCGGTTGCTCGATGGCCAATCGGTGTCGGCATACCGCGAAGGCGTTGCTGAAAAATTAGGTCGCTGGCTGAGCAAGAACCGCTTCCTTGTCTTACTCGTTCTTACCTACCTGCTGATGAGAATTATTTTGCTTTTCACCTCTCAGCGCTAAAGGTTTTGGAAAAGACGTTTAATAGGAAGTCAGGAGGGATTATTTGACATATATCATTTGCCATTTTTCATTTGTGATTTTGGACTTAGCTCTTTGGCCTTAGGTCTTAGGAGGTATTAACCGCCAAAGACCAAAGACCAAAATGACAAATGAGAAGTGTCAAATGATAACTGACCAATGATTTCTTATTCGGGCCCGAATCTGAATAGCTAGGAGAGTATCTATGTCCAAGCCCCTGATTGGAATCGTATTAGGCGCAATCTTAGGTGCCTTTGATGGTCTGACTGCGTGGTTTACGCCGGCGGTCCGAGATCAGCTCGCCGGAATTGTTGTGAGCTCGACGTTCAAAGGCATCATTGCCGGAATTGCTATTGGCCTCTTTGCAAAGAAGTTTCACTCCCTGCCAATCGGAATTCTTTTTGGATTGGCAATCGGCGCATTGCTCGCTTATCTAACCGCTCGTTTCGCGGTCGGCGGCTACTACTTCGAAATCATGCTGCCCGGAAGCATGGTCGGTTTGATCGTCGGCTTCGCGACGCAGAAGTACGGCAAGACGCCACAGCCCGCCAACACGTAATCCACTGACCACCGGCCACTGACAAATTTTAAGGAGAACATTTATGCCAAGAGTTGTGCACTTTGAAATTCACGCAGGTGATTGCGAGCGAGCGGCGAAGTTCTACAAAGCGGTGTTCGCATGGGATTTTCAAAAATGGGAAGGTCCGATGGAGTATTGGATGGTCATCACTGGACCAGATGATCAGCCGGGAATCAATGGCGGACTCATGCCGCGACGCGGTGAGATCGATGGGCAGGCAGTAATTGCTTATGTCTGTACTGTCGATGTGGGTTCAGTTGACGAGTCCGCGAAGATAGTTCAAGCGAACGGTGGCCAAGTGGTCGTGCCGAAGATGCCGATTCCAGGCGTCGGCTGGTTGGTTTATTGCAAGGACACCGAAGGAAATATTTTTGGGATGATGCAGTCAGATGCGAACGCTGGCTAACCGACATTGCCGATTGCTCGGTGCCTAAAGAATCAATCGGCAATCGGCAATAGTTCACTCACTCGGTCTGCCTTGCAACAGTCCTTCACACTTCAAAGTCTGCGGACCATTCTCATTGCAGATAGCGAACGACGAACCTTCGTACATCGTAACGCCGGCATATTCGCCCTTCGCATTAATGATGTAGAAGTTGATTCCAAAGTTTGGTAAGCCGCGGTTGTTCAGCAAGCGCTTCTCGACCGTGTTGTTCTTGATGCGCCGGAGCACCTCCATACCGGCATCTTTTGGATGGGCACCGCGCCGCATCTCCTCAACAATTACGAATGAACAGAGATTGTAAAGATTTGCTTCTCCGCGTCCGGTAGATCCTGCCGCACCAACCTGACCATCAACATACAGGCCCGCGCCAAGGATCGGTGAATCACCTAGACGACCGGGAATTTTCCACGCGAGTCCACTCGTTGTGGTAACGCCACAGATCTCGCCTTTCGAGTTGACGCCATCGCAATTGATCGTGCCGTGCATGTTCTCTTCGCGCAACAAACCTTGGGCCAGCATGTCGAGAGCAGCCTGATGACCCGCTTCAGCGCGTTTCTTGGGATCGAGATAATGATCCGGATCCGAGCGTCGCTTCCATTCCAACCACTTGCGACGCGAGTTCTCGGTATTCAAATCGTCTTCTATCGTGAAGCCCATGTTACGCGCAAAATCCTGCGCACCTTTGCCGACAATCAGATGGTGATCGGTGTTTTCCAGCACCGCTCTTGCGACCCGCGATGGAGTCCTCACGCCTTCAAGAGCACCGACGGCACCCGCGCGTTTTTTTGGACCATGCATGCAAGAGGAGTCGAGCTGCACGACGCCGTCGGCATTTGGTAAACCGCCGTAGCCGACACTGTCGTCGAGAGGATCGAGTTCGACAATGTTGACGCCGGCTATAACTGAATCCAGAACGTCAGCTCCGCCGGTCATCATCGTGAATGCTTTCTGAACCGCGGTCACATTGCCGTCATGCTTGAAGCGATTGCCATTCGCTGACGCGATAACGATTGGCTTGACGGCGCTCTGGGTAAAAATGGTTGGGAAACCGAGTGCGCCGGTTTTGGGTGCTGTAAGCGCCAACCCTGCGACTGCACTGTTGCGCATAAAATCACGGCGTTTGATTCTTTTGCTCATTGGAGTCTCCTCAGGAAGGAAAGCAGTCGGAAAGCCGGACACAGATTACACACTCTCGGTGGCGGAAACAAAGGACAGGAGCAGGAGGGTCCTGTATTCGCTGCCCTGCTCCTACTCTTCCAAACTCCCACGTATCCTCTCTGCAGTTTTTGGTCCTATACCATCGACCAGTTCCAATCCACCGCCGTCTACGAATTTCTTCAAGTCTGCCAGGGACGAAACTTTGAATCGCTGGTGCAGCATCGCCGCGGTTTTTGGACCGATGCCTGGAATCTCCAGCAACTCCAATACACTCTCGGGAGTCTCAGCCGTCAATCGCTCCCAGGCGTCAAACGTTCCTTTTTCAAGCAACTCCATCACTTTGCCGGCTATCGCTTTGCCCACTCCCGGGATTCCCTGCAATCCCGTCATGCCTTCGTCTCGCGCGATCTGCTTCAGCGGCGTCGGCCACACCTCGATTGCTTCAGCAGCATTGCGATAAGAGCGCAGGCGAAACGGATCGTCGCCGCGTATTTCCATCAGCGTCGACAGCCTGTAAAAACGACGCGCTATCTCTTCGTTGTGCATCGAGTGTCGTTAGTCTAACGTTGCATCACTATCGTTTCAAATAGATGCCGAATCAGAACGGGAGCGAAGCGACCGCTTTAACTACAGGGGATTCAACGTTACTTGAAACGGGTCGCTCCGCTCCCGTTCTGAGAAAGCCAGCTAGGATTCCATCCGAGATTTATTTCCTAGCTCATTCGCTCGTTTTGCGTGCTATAAAGTGTGCTCGATCTAGCTTGCAATAATTGTGAATGATCGCATTCAAGTCTGTTTTTGGAGGCGTAACACTGTGGATTCGACGCGAAGACAATTGTTGATTGGAGTTCCACTCATCGGCGCTGGTGCATTGTTGGCTGGATGTCGTCGATCTCAACCCGGTGGGGCTTCAAACGAAAGACAAGGTACGGCGGAAGGTGGTCCGGAGCAATCGGATGTGACCGCGACAGAAGATCTGATGCGTGAACACGGAATACTGCGTCGCGCGCTACTTGTGTACAAGGAATGTGCGACGCGGATGCGCCAAGATCTGGCGTCTGTCCCGCCGGAACATTTGGAGAAAACCGCCCAACTGTTTCGTGTGTTCGGCGAGGAGTACCACGAAAAGAAACTCGAAGAGACGCACATCTTTCCGATACTGAAGAAAACTCCCAACCCGGCGGCGGTGTATGCTGATGTTCTGATCGCTCAACACGCACGGGGTCGAGAGATAACCGATTACCTTCTCGCGCAGACGGCAGGCGATAAAATCCCCACCGCCAGCGGCAACGATTTCATTAATGCTCTCGAATCGTTTGTGCGGATGTACGAGCATCATGCTGTGGTCGAAGACACGCTGGTATTTCCGGTGTGGAGGAAGTTGATTACGCCGGAGCAGTTTGATGACCTTGGCGCGCAGTTCGAAGAGATCGAACAAGAACAATTTGGTGAAGATGGATTTGAAGCCGCGTTACGCAGAATGGCCGAGATTGAACAGAGTCTGGGTTTGGCTGATCTGGGAATGTTCACCGCGCCCGCGCTACCAAAGGGAAGGTAACCTGCGGCTAAAAAGGACGGAACCGAGTGATCGCAATCAACAGTGAAAGCGCCGATCAGCGTGCTGAACCGCATTGGCCGTCGTTAGTCGCTATGCTGGCCATCGCGGGTCTTTATGCAGTGCTGCCGCGCAATTTGTTAGCGGGTGCGCCACGCTGGCTCCCTGTCGTTGCTGTTGTGGGTTTGAGCGTTCCTATCACGATCGCGCAGCAACGATGCAATCATCTCCTGAGTCAGTTCCTGGGTTACATCATGAACGGCGTGGTAACTCTGGCAATGATCATCTCGCTCGCTTTACTAATTATCGAGGTGACGCATCACGCGGTGACTGCGCAGGAGTTATTGCGTTCTGCAGCGGCGCTTTGGGTGGCAAACTTTCTGGTCTTCGCTTCCTGGTACTGGCGATTGGACGGAGGTGGACCACACCAGAGGTCTTTGACACCGGGACATACTGACGGGGCGTTCTTGTTTCCGCAGATGACAATGCATCCTGAAGCAAAGATTGCGGCCGGCGAACACGACTGGGCACCAAAGTTTGTCGATTATCTATTCCTGGCATTCAACACCAGCACGGCTTTCTCACCGACTGACGTGCCCGTCCTATCGCGATGGGCAAAGATCTTGATGATGATTCAAGCAATGATCTCCCTCTTGGTAATTGCGTTGTTGGCGGGCCGAGTGGTGAACATCCTATGACATTGTAGATTTTTGATTGCAGATTGGATTGTTAGGCATGTCAACAATCACAGCCTTCCAATCAAAAATCTAAAATCTAAAATCAAAAATAAACATATGACAACTAAATTCTTTCTGTTGACCGTTCTTCTTGTCGCTGTTTTCCAAGGTGCCTCTGCACAGTCACGCCGGATTGTGATCGCGGCAAGCGCGATACTTGACGGGAAGGGCCACATATTCAAGAACACTCGAATCGTGGTTCAGGGATCGAAGATTGTAGCGATCGATCCAAAGGCTGCGCCTATTGATTATGACCTTCGCGGAATGACCGTATTGCCCGGGTGGATCGACGCGCACGTGCACGTCACGTGGAGTTTCGACAAGAACGGTAAGAACGCTGGTCCCGGTGTGACATCTCAGGAAGCCGCATATTCATCGGCATCAAATGTTTGGCTAACTTTGATGGCCGGGTTCACCACGGTGCAGAGCATAGGCTCACCCCTGGACATCCCTTTGCGTGACGCAATTGCGAAAGGTCTTCTTCCCGGTTCACGGGTCTTAACGGCGGTTGAGCCGCTAATGGGTCGAGGACCAGGGACAGGAACACCCGATGAAATTCGTGCCTTCGTTCGCAAGCAGAAGGATGCAGGAGCCGACGTAATCAAAATCTTTGCCTCACAAAGCATTCGTCAGGGCGGAGGCATGACGTTGTCACAGGAACAACTAAATGCCGCGTGCGACGAAGCTAAGAAGCAAGGCTTGAGAACAGTCGTTCACGCTTACAAAGACGCAGTTCGCGCAGCCACACTCGCGGGCTGTACGCAGATAGAGCATGGGACTATGGCGACGGACGATGATCTAAAGTTAATGGCGGAGAAGGGAACTTATCTTGATCCTCAAGCTGGCTTAGTTATCGAAAACTATTTGCGAAATAAGGACAAATACTTGGGCACGCCTGGATACACCGAGGAAGGATTCGCTGCAATGCAACGAGTGCTGTCACTGAACCACGATTTAGTGCAGCGCGCATCCAAAATCCCGGGACTGAAGATTGTCTTTGGTACTGATGCAGTGGCTGGTTCGCACGGACAAAACGCGGAGGAGTTCATCGATCGCGTGCGCGATGGAGGAGTTGATCCCATGGCGGCAATGATCTCTGCGAATTCACTAGCGGCGGAGGCACTGCATCTGTCGGATCAAATTGGTTCGATCACACCGGGGCTGCAAGCCGATATTATTGCTCTTGACGGAGATCCTTTGAAAGACATCACCGCCGTCAGACGTGTTGTGTTTGTAATGAGGAGTGGAGTTGTCTACAAGAATATCCGACACTAACGCAAGTGAGATACTATTGTTTCGCCATCCCATATTAATCTCCTGGAGCCGCCAATGATCTCTCGATATGTCGTCGCTTTCCTGCTTCTCTCTGTAACGACACCGTTTACATTTACGAATGTGACCAAGACAGGCGCGAACATTGATCGCGCGAAGATAACTCAGGCCGCTGAGGCAATGCGCGACAAGCTGATTGCCCAACGTCGCGACTTTCACATGCACCCTGAACTCTCCAATCGCGAAGAGCGGACCTCTCGCGTAGTTGCTGAAAGATTGCGCGCACTCGGGCTGACGGATATCAAAACTGGAGTCGCGCACCATGGTGTCACAGCACTCCTCGTTGGCGGAAAGCCTGGTCCGGTTGTGGCGGTGCGCGCCGACATGGATGCATTGCCAATCCAGGAGACTATTGATGTCCCATACAAATCCCAAACGCCAGGGGTAAAACATGCGTGTGGTCACGATGTGCACACGACGGTTGCTCTTGGCGTGGCAGAAGTGCTGGCAGGAATGAAAGCGGAGATTCCCGGCACGATCAAATTCATCTTTCAACCCGCGGAAGAAGGTCCACCCGCGGGCGAGGAAGGAGGCGCGCGTCTGATGGTAAAGGAAGGAGTGATGCAGAACCCCGCGCCGACTGCAATCTTTGGGTTGCATACTATTCCGACGCTTGAAGTCGGACAGATCGCGTACATCTCCGGCGCTGCGATGGCCTCATCAGACAAGATCTACATCACGATTCGCGGCAAAAGTTCACACGGTGCGCAACCACAGAACGGTATCGATGCGATTGTGGTTGCCGCTGAGTGCATTACCGCTTTGCAGCACATCCGTAGTCGTCGAATCGATCCCCAGGAGCCGCTGGTTATCTCTATCGGAATGATTCAGGGCGGAACCCGCAACAACATCATCGCCGCTGAAGTAAAGATGGAAGGCACGATGCGGGCGCTAAACGAGGAGGTGCGTACGCGTGCGCAATCGCTGATGCGGGAAACGTTGCAGAATGTTACCGCAGCTTATGGCGCCACGTTTGAGCTAAAGTTTGACGAGAATGCAGCCGTTACTTACAACGACCCCAAGTTGGTCGAAGCTACGCTGCCGACGATGAAGAGAGTCGTCGGTGATGCGAATGTTGTGTCGATCCGGCCATTCATGCCAGCTGAGGACTTTTCGTATTTTCAGAGGGTCGTGCCGGGTTTCTATTATTATTTGGGAGTCGGAAACTCAAAGCGAGGCATCACCGCGGGCTGGCATACACCTGAGTTTGATGTGGATGAGGAAAGTCTCGTCGTTGGAGTGAAGGTTATGTCCAACGTACTGATCGATTACCTGGACCAGCACGCGAATAAATAATCATTGCGAAATGCTCAAGGCCTTACGCTCACGCCTGCTTCGCAGCCCAAGAAGTCAGATTCGCGCTATCTCCGTTTAATCCGCGGCTGAAATACTTACATTCGCGAGCGGTTGAATCTTTCTAATGCCATCAGCTGAGGTGAATTACTCTGGTAATTGCCCTTTGTTGTACTCCAGGAAAAAACGCCTTCATAGTACCTGGTGTACCCGCGCGTTCTGCGGCTGCATTCCTCTCCGTCCGCATCTTTCTTTACCTTCACCTTCACGACGATGTTCGGATACTTACCAGCCGCAGGCATTGAACTAAAGCGCGGAGTTTCCGTAAACGTTGCTCCACACCCCTGTGTGTTGAAAAGAAAGATGTTGGTGATGACTTTGAATCGTTCACCGTCGAGAAACAGCAACCGATAGTCGTCGTAGCTTTCGCCCGCATTCCAGTGGGTGTTATGTATGACAAACCCGTCGTTCTTAGCATTCAGCTGAAACACCGGCTGATCTTCCCAAAAATCAGTGAACCGATCCGTTTTTAAGTCGATCACATCGAGCAGTTTAGGCTGAGGCTCGACGCTGAACGCGGCGAGCAACGCTGCTTCGCCTTCATAAGGTGTCCCTTCGTTAGCGCCTTCCGCTGACAGATCCTGTTGCACGAGTAGGATTCGCCGGCCACCACTCCTTATCAAACGCGCTCCGAAAGTTGTTACGGTGAAATTTCCTTCCAGGCTTTCCGCTTTTTTCGCCTCAATGTTTCTGAATGGAATTGTTCGATGAGCCGTAGCAGCGTTAGGCTCAGTCGAGTTCATTTGCAGATCTGGTAGCAACATTCGCAGGAGATCAAAGTAGGTAGTATCTGATCCTTTGCGGATAACAGAGCGTAGTGTGATTTCGTTCGTCGGCTGCGAGCTCTGCGCGTAAATGCTTAACGGCAAGCAGACTAAGGCGAAAACTGCCAGGATGATTGCATTGCGGTTAAGAATCATTGGCGGTCCAGCCCGGAGAATTGACGTTTACAATAATTACTTCGGGCTATTCGCGAACGAGTACAACGTATTACGTGTCCGGATGTAGAGATTGCTACCGCTAATAGCCGGTGTGGCCCAAACCTCTTCTCCCAGGTCGTTCGTTGCCAGGATTTCCCACTGCGCGCTGGCTTTGAGCACCGTCACTTTGCCGCTTGCGCTTACCATGAAGATCTTGCCATCAGCTGCGACGGGTGATGCGTAATATTCCTCCAGCGCATCTGGCGTCCGACCCTGTTTCAAAACCTGCCCGGTGGCCGGATCGAGACTGGTGACAATTCCACCCTCTTTCATGAGATACATCACACCACGGTAGACCAGCGGCGAAGGAATATTCGGATAAGACTTTTTCAAGCTCCAGGCTACATTTGTTCTCGTCAGATCTCCCTGACCTCCAAGGCGAACCGCGGTGAGACCGTGACCAGAAGTGGTTGAGTTACGAACGAAATCGTATTCGGCACGATCAACGGATCCATCATTGTTGGAGTCGAGCCACCCAAAGTGTTCGTACGCGTCAGCATTCGACTTCACCTCCTCACGTTGAAGTCGTTGGTCCTTATTGGCATCGGCCTTAAGAGATTCTTCAAACGGCGGCAAGTACGGATCTTCACCACCTTCGGCCGTCACATAGACCGTGTCGGCTACAAGGATCGGCACGCCTTTCGGGTACGCGCCAATCTTACTTACCCACCACAATCGCTCTCCTTTATCCATTGAATATCCATCGACAGTGTATGAACCAAGAACGATCACCTGCGCCGGTCCATTGTCGGGCTTGTATATGGTAGGAGTAGCGTACGCCTCGTAGTTCGCTCGACTCTTCCGCCAAAGAACCTTTCCATTGCGTGCATCGACTGCAACTATGAATGAGTCGGTTCGTTGATCGCACACCATCACCAATGTGTTGCCGGAAAGCACAGGCGACCCACCCATGCCGTAGAAGCTATTGAACGGCCCCAACGGCAACCGCCAACGCTCTGTACCGTCTGGTCCATAGGAGATAAGACCCAGCTCGCCGAAGAATGCGTACACGTTCGTTCCGTCGCTAACGGGTGTGGGAGATGCCGCATCGTTGGCGCGGTAAATTGGCATGTGTCGCGCCCGAATCACATCGCGCCGCCACAAAATGTTTCCCGTTTTCCGATCGAGGGCGAGCGTGATGAGTTTGTCGCCTTCGCTTGCTGTCAGGAAAATGCGGTCAGCTGTCACCACTGGCGACGATCGAGCGAACGGTACTGAAGTTCTCCAAACAAGATTCTTCTTAGCACCAAACTCTGCTGGCATGGAGGAACCTTCACCAACACCAGCCCCGTTTGGTCCACGGAATTGCAGCCATTCGTCACTACGGCTCGCTTCGTTTGGCTGAGGAGTTTTCTTACTCTCTTGTGCATAAGCGGACGAGTGAGTTAGGAAAAACGCTGCCGTAGCGACAACCAGAATTGAGAGAGAGCTTGTTAGTTTCATATTCTGCTCGTGCTAAGAACGAATCGACTTGGCACGTCCCTTCTAAATCTTCCGATTATTGAGCGGATTTCATATCGTCCAAGTTCTGTCAGTTGAAAGTGTCACCTACTGAGCTTTTCGTATTCCTTCTTCGCCTCAATCAGAATCGTCAGATCAGTGTCCGCATCTTTCCACAGAGCAAAGAAATCCTGGTAGGCCTTGCGCGCTTTGGCGGTATCACCTTGAAGCACCGCCGCGCGCGCGAGACCGAGATGAGCAAGTGGATAGAAGTACGAGAGCGTGGACCAGCCCCGGTTATCCAGTATCTCCTGGAACTGAGCCGCAGCATCGGCCCCTTTTTTTTCTGATAGATATGCCTGACCACGGAGGTAGGCAATAGGAAAGAGAATGTTACGTCCGTAAAGTCTGGTCTTCTCCAACAATTGAATCGCTTGAGCTGGATTGCCACGTTGCATCTCAATGTGAGCTTCAATCAACGGTATTCGAACTTGGTTGATCAAACTATCTGTGGGAAACCGCCTCGCCAGTTCGTCTACAAGAGTTTTTGTTTGGGCCGGGTCGCCGCAGATGGCCAACGCCTGGGCTGACAACGACAACGTAATTCGATCATGGGATAGCTGGAGTGCTTTTGTCGTCTCGTCTTTCACAGTGGCGCAGTTGCCAAATTGCGCATTACGTGTGACCGCCCCCGCTGCGAGCTGAGCGGCGACCTCTTTCAGATCACGTCGCTCTGCCATTTGAACTGCCGTCGCGGAGAACTCTTTGGCTTTCCGTAATTGTCCCGAAAACGCCGCAGATTCGCCCTGCCACGATTGCGCTGCATACTGTTCGGGTTTTCCCGTGGCCCAATCGATTTCGTTCTTCACCCCTGCCGCGTCGCCCTGGGCGAAAGCAATCCGATAAAGGTTCTGGTGCATTCGCAAATTTTCGAGCTTTTGAGAAAGGGCCTGACGGATTGTTTGCTTCGCATCATCGAACTGGTTCAGGCCGACGAAGCTCGAAGCTAAAAGAGAATGACCAGAAGCTGAATTCGGATTAAGTCGAATCGCTTCGCGAGCCTCTTCTGCTGCTTTATCAAATTGACCAAGCTCGTTGTATTTGACTGCAAGATTATTGTGAGGTGCGCTTTCGCGGGGATATGTGCGCTTCCACAGTTCCAAAGTCTCTAGATACTTATCCAATTCTCCGGTTACGTTATCGTAATAGATCTGTGTGATGTACAGTCGTTCGTACTCACCGACTCGATCCCGCAACTCGTAGGCTTTTCGCGAGGTGTCAGCAGCAAGATCGTACTGTCTCGTGTTGTAGTACATCGATGACATTGCAGCGTAGGCACGGGCGAAATTGGGGTCCATTTCCGTTGCCTGTTTGAAAAAGGGAATGGCTTCGAGGTACTTGCCCTTGAGTTGATACTCGACTCCCACTGAGTACGCTTTGAGAGCTTCGAGCGAAGAGGTCGTCGCCTGATGAATCGGAACGTCGTATTTCTGAATTGAACTTAACGATTCGCCTAACCTTTGGCGTAACTTCGTCGCCGCATTACCTAATGCAGAAAGCACCTGCTCCTTACTTTGAGCTTCTACTTGCTCGCGAGAGATGGTGTCGCCGGTCTGTGCGTTTGTCGCCTCGAGCGTAATCACGTAATTACTCCCAAGATTTGAAATTGAGCCCGCTAGAAACGCCTTCAACCCTTGTCGCTGACAGATCTCGCGCGCAATCTCTTTCGTGACTCGTTCGTCGGGGGAGCGATTCATGAAACGCAGCGTCTCCCTGACACGTTGGTCCGAAAAGATATTCAAAAAAGGCGACTGCTCCAGTTGTGCCGCGAGCCCCTGCTTAAGTGTTCCATCAAAGACGACGTCGCCTGTCGCATTCGCGAAGTCGGCAAGGACAATGCTGTCTTTCTCAGTCAATGCAGCGGCGGGTGTCGATTTGAAGTACCAATATGCTCCCGCTGTCAGCACGGCGAGTACTAACACCCCGAGTGTGATCAGCGCACCACGCTTATGAAGCTTTACCTGATTAACGATGTACTCGGCGCTAGAGGTAGGCTGCGTTTGTGCAACAAGTGCACGCGGCGCCGTTTGGGCAGCGACACTAACTGCCTCCGAATGCGGCGCTATCGACCTGTCACCCGTGGTGCGCTCGAGCTCCGCATCAACCTCCAGGCGCTTTTTCAACTGGCGTAGATCAATAAGTAGATCTTTCGCTGACTGATATCGCTGGTCCCGTTCTTTCGCGAGCGCCTTCTCGACGATTCGTTCCAGCTCGTGCGGTGCTTCTCGCGAGTAGCGAGCGAGTGGCGGCACCGCTTTATCGCTAAGAATTGACGCCAGGATCTCGGTTTTGTTCGCGGACTCGTACGGCAGTCGGCGCGTTACCATCTCGTAAATCACAACACCCAGGCTGAAAATGTCTGTGCGCGCGTCGACCTGGAGGCCGCGTGCCTGCTCCGGCGACATGTAACTGGTCGTTCCGAGAACCTGTCCAGCTTCAGTGATTGCCGCAGACGTCGGCGCTTCCATGTCCACTTCGGAGTTTTGCGGGTGTTCAGTAAGTTTCGCCAGCCCGAAGTCCAACACCTTCACAATCCCATCACGACGAATCATGATGTTCTCCGGCTTGATGTCGCGATGGATGATGCGAGCGTCGTGAGCAGCAGAGAGCGCCCGCGCGGTCTGAATCGCCACCTCAAGCACCTGGTTAATTTTCATTTCGGCGTATCGCAAACGTGAGCGCAACGTCTGACCATCAATAAACTCCAACGCGATGAAATGACGTGAGTCAGTTTCATCAATCTCATAGATGGTGATGATGTTCGGGTGATTTAATGCGGAAGCAGCCTTAGCTTCTTGCACGAAACGTTGCATGCGATGTCGTTTCGAAGCGACGTCGGCAGGTAGAATCTTCAACGCGACTTTTCGATCGAGTTTCGTGTCTTCCGCCAAATACACTTCACCCATGCCGCCAACACCAAGCTTGGACACGATGCGGTAATGCGAAAGAGTTGTTGGGGGTTCCAATTCTTTCATCAAACTCTGGGGCGACATTCGAACAACTATCTCAGCACGCGTCTGCCTCTGGGTGGCTCAAGCACGTCTGAGTTTTGCAGGAAGGATCATTTTTGTGGTACTGCGACAATCCGATGCAGACTGCAAAACTAACTGGTTCAGGGGTGTATTCTAGCTGGATTGAGGATTCGTGACTAGGAGAGAGGTAAGTGAGTAGTGTCCGAATCTGAAGTTCATCACTTAGAACTACTAAACTCTCTGTGTGTCCTCGGCGTGCTCTGTGTAGCAAGTTCGTAGTTTTTGTTTTCCTGAGAACCTTTTTAAGAAACGTCTCTGCCGCTCGCTCTAAGGCGACGGCTCTGCCTCGCAGTCACGGGCACACCTGACCAAGTCAATGTTGAGTGTAGCTCAAGCGCGAGGTCAAAGACCGAACCAGGGGCACAGCCCTGAATGAGAGCGGCACATTACGGCGAGGCGGAGCCATCGCCTCAAATCGAGCGGCCAAGCCGTAAGGCAGGAAGCAATTCATTGGTTGCGGTTTGCTGCGCGCTGCGTACGCGCAGAGAGTCTTTTCTGATTCCGCGTGATCAGCGTAATCTGTCGCTAAATGATCGAGCCAAAAATACGAAAGCCAATTCTTCTTCTGTTACTAATCACCTTACTGTCACCCACCGCGACTCGCACCCAAACAACTGGCTTCTCCAGTACAACTAAACTCAAAGCAGCGCTCCAGCTCAAATTGGATGAGTGGCACAAGATGGGAAATTTTCCTGGAGCAACTCTCGGTGTCGCGCTTGCCAACGGTGAATCATTTGGACTTGCGGTCGGTGTGGCAGATCGGGATCTGAAAGCTCCGATGAAGCCCGACAGTCGGATGCTTGCTGGCAGCGTCGGTAAAACATTTGCGGCCGCCACGGCTCTGCGGTTGATCAAACAGGGTAAAATCAGACTCGACGATAAGGTCGAGACGTATCTAGGTCGGGAGCCCTGGTTTTCACGCCTGCCTAATGCAAAAGCCATTACTGTGAGGCAGTTGATGAATCACACCAGTGGTCTTGTGCGTTACGAATTCAAGGAGCAGTTCACTAAAGACCTAACTGCTAATCCTGGGAAGACATGGAAACCTGAAGAGCTGGTAGCTTATTTACTGGATGAAAAACCGCCATTCGAAGCGGGCAAGGGTTGGGAGTATTCCGATACGAATTACATCGTTCTCGGAATGATCATCGAGAAGGTCACAGGAAGAAAATTCTATGACGAAGCAAACAGACGGTTGGTTAAACCACTAAAACTAAACGATACCATTCCGCAGGATGGACCGAGACTAAAAGGCGTGGTTCAGGGTTATGCCGGATCGAACAATGCATTTGGCGGAAAGGACGCAATGATCCAGGGTGGCACGTTCACAATCAATCCTCAGTTTGAATGGACGGGTGGGGGTTATGCTTCGACGTCGGCGGATCTAGCGCGTTGGGCAAAAATGATTTACGAGGGCAAAGCATTCTCGTCAGATCTTTTGCCGCAAGTTCTTGATGGAGTGGCAGCGCCAATGCTTGGTCGTGAAACGAAATACGGTTTGGGAGTAATCATTCGCAACACGTCGCTCGGTACCACTTATGGTCATAGTGGTTTCTTCCCGGGATACATGACGGACATGATGTACTTCCCCAAACAAAGAGTTGCGGTTGCTGTGCAGGTGAATACAAGCGTTGGACGTGATTTAGGCAAACCGCTTGGCCGCGTTTTGGTTGAGATGATGCAAGTAATCAATGAGAACATGGGTAATCAACACCGGAACGCAGTGTCAAAGAAGTTCTCTGAATGTCCCTGGTGTTAACATCATAATAAAATGCGGCGGCACACCGTGGCGCCACTCAGTCACCGATCTTAATTGCACTATTTTTTTGACGCCGCTTACTCAGCGAACGGTGTTTGATTTCGAGTGCGACGCAGACTCGGGTGTAGAGGAACGTGTTGAGGCTGCAGGGCGACGGCGAAATACCCAAAGTTGAATGGCATAACCGATCACCGCTAGCAAGAAGACGCCGAAGACTACCAGGTTAGCCATGCCCACAGCCAACCCCGCGGCCCAAAGCGCCGCCCGCAAGCTGCCTAATCCGAACACCACAGCCAGCCAGAAATCAAGCGCGAAAACTTTCTCGTGCCGGGTGGGCCAAATCAGCAAGACAGCAGCTAGCGCAAACAGTACCGCCTCAAGAAGGGACGCGGACTTCATTTGAAAACGGAACGCGAGTCTTCCGATGAAATCAATTATGACCACAACGACAACAATGATTAGTGGTCGCCGAAACCGCGAAAACTGCGCCATAAGACCTGGCACCCCCCAATGTGGTTGTACTGGATCAAAAATCTCAAGATGCGGGCAAATGCAACGTAAGCTTGGCTAATATGGGGTCAAGTTCTAACGCACAACTCAGGCGCCGACGCCGCCTCAGCTATTTGATCGCAATCGGGTTGATGAGTGCTTGTACACCACCAGTAATCCGCGGTGGGCCGAGTGTAAACAGAAATTCCCAAGCCTGGTCTTTAACCATCTCCTCGGTGTTCATGTTCTCAAGGATATGAATACCGTTGAGTGCCAACAGAATCTGGTGGACTTCATAAACGCCGGCGTCTTTTTCAAATGGAAGCACTTCGAAATTTGGCGTATCTGATCCCACCATCGCAACGCCGAGCGAAGCAAGATAGCGTGCTCCCTCACGACCGAGACCAGGATTTACTGAGATGAAGCGCTGATTCTCTTTACCAGACAGCTTTTGCCATCCGGTGTAAAAGAGAACGACATCACCTTGCTCTATTGCGCGAATGCCTTGTCGCTTCATCGCACCCTCGATTTCTGCGCGATTGAACGCAGTGCCCTCTTTCACAATATCGGTTTTGAAGTAGCCTGCCATATCCAGCAACACACCACGCGTCGCAATAGCTGGCACATGTTCTATACCGAGTTTCTTAAGACCATCTGGTGCGGTGAAGTCAGCGGCGCGATTGCAATTGAAATAGAGACCATCGATACCGAGGTGGCCGAACCCGTCGATCTGTGAACCAACACCAACCCAACCATTGATGATGTCGTCGTTATACGAAACTTTGTTCGGACCAATCGTAGCGCCGCCGGCCTGAGCAGGTTGGAGCACGATGATATGGAACGTTCGCGTGCCGTATGCGGGCGTATCTTTGTTTGTCTCGACACCCAGACGATAGGCCCTACCTTTGGTGACGAGTTTCGAAGCGGCGAGCGTCTTCGCGGGAGTAATGTAGTTAACGTTGCCGATCTGATCATCTGGTCCAAACTTTGAAGCTGTGGGACAAGGCTTTTGTTGGGCCGGGATATTAATGGAGAAGACTACGACGATGGTCCAGATCGTCAGAAGCCTGAGTTCGAAGATCATTCGCATTATTCGACCTCCTAGCCTGCGAGACGAACTTTTAGAGGTTAGCTTTCCAAAAATCGAGCATCAGCCGGTACAGATGAAGAGTAGCAGGTAGATCGTCAATGCCGTGTTTGCGCATCGGATAGCTCATCATTTCAAATCTCTTGCCCGCCGCGACCAGGGCATCGATGAATGCCATTTCATTGTACGGATGTACATTGTCGTCATAGCTGCCGTAAACAATCAGCAGATGCCCGTGTAAGTCTTTTGCACGTGGAATCAGTGAGGAGCGTTCATACCCTTCGGGGTTCTCCTGTGGCGTTCGCATTCCGGCTTCAGTCCACTTCGAGTCGTAGTAGCGCCAGTCGACCACAGGCGCCACGGCAATGCCGGCTTTGAATTCGGAAGAACGCGTCATCAAGTTCAAAGTCATCCAGCCGCCATTACTCCATCCCCACACGCCCACGCGTTCTGGATCAACCCACGACTGCTTTTTCAGCCAACGGGCCGCAGCGACGAGATCCGGGGTCTCAGCCTCGCCGACACGCTTCACGGTTAGATTCTCTAACGTTTTGCTAATTCCAGTTGCCGTGCGGTTATCAACCTTTACCACGACATAGCCAGCCTCGAGCAACATCTGGTTCCACAAAAGATCTCCCTGCCAGGCGTTTGAGACCTGCGGCGCTGAGGCACCGCCATAGACGAACATGATCACTGGATATCGGCGATCAGATCGAAAGCCTCTTGGCTTCAGGATCGCAGTTGGCATCGAAAAGCCGTCATCTGCCGGGATGGATGTTAACTCCGGAAACTGAACGTCATATTGTGCAATTAGCTCTGGACGCGGAGCAGAGACCATTTGCAGCATCGCACCGTCGCTGGCATGAAGCCGTAATGCCGGCAAGGTGCGAATGTCTGAGTACCGGTCGAGGAAATTACGCGCGTCAGGCGACATCGAAATGCGATGGGTTCCCGCTTCTTTCGATACCCGCATGAATCCTGATCCATCAGCGTGTACGCGATACAAATGTCTTTCAATAGAAGACCGCTCGAGCGCGGTGAAGTAGACCCAATCATTCTTTTCGTCCACGCCAACTAATGCCTGACGAACCCAGAAAGCGATGCCGCCGGCGCTCGCTAACGCCCACTGGCCTTTCGTCACTTGATTCGCCGGCGTGCCGTCGATTCGATAGCGATACAGATGCATGTAACCATCGCGTTCGGACGGCCATAGAAAGTGCTGTCCGTCGTTGAAGAAATACAGGTCGTCCGTCATGTTGACCCAACCGGGATCCGTTTCGGTGAGAACACGTTTGGAAACTCCCGATTTGCGATCGGCAAAATAGAGAGACAGCTCCGTCTGTAGACGCGGCATCGTTTCAAAACTCAAACGGCGGCTATCAGGAAGCCATTTTGCGCGGACGATGTATTCGAACGGCTCCTTGATTTGAATCCAGGTTGTAATCGGTCTTTCTAGCTCTGTGATGCCCAGGCGCACACGAGGATTTGGTCGACCTGCTCTCGCGTATCGTTGTCGAATCACGCGCGGCGAGAAGGGCGAAATGTCGGTGAAGTAAGAGAGATCGACTTGCGAGTCATCAGACTGAAGGTATGCAATCGCCTGTGAATCCGGCGCCCACCAATATCCGATGTCTCGACGGCCGAACACTTCTTCCCAATAAACCCACGAAAGCGTGCCGTTGAGTAGTGTTTCTGATCCGTCGCGCGTAATGCGAGTTTCGCGATTCGTATCGAGGTCGAAAGAATGAAGATCGTGATCTCTTACATACGCGACACGCTGCCCATTCGGAGAAAAGCTAGCGGAGGTTTCTTCCGCCGGCGTTGAGGTGAGACGACGAAAGTGCGAACCCGCCAGTTCGAGAACGAAAACGTCACCTTTGAAAAGATAGAGTGCTCGACGGCCCACTCCATCAAATGAAATGGGCCAGGGCATTACTTGTAAGTCAACTGCCGCGACTGTCTTAAGTTCAGAGAGTGCTCGGGATGCATCGACAATCGGTTCCCGCCGGCCGGACGCAGGATTCAATTTCTCGAATGTTCTCTCATGAATCGCCCGCCGGTTGTCGAGAATGACAAGACTGCCGTCGTCGAGCCACGCAGTCGGCGGAACGCCAGCGATCGCGCGTCCTTCCGATCCAAAGGTCCATTCGAGTGTTAGAGATCGCTTTTCGTCTTGTGCTGCGGCGACTACTGCTGCCGCCAGCAAGAAAAGAAAGGTTAAATGAAGTCTGTGGGGCGAAGATGTCTGC
>DATIBJ010000107.1:0-45266 GCA_035457565.1 Pyrinomonadaceae bacterium
CAAATTAGCGGAACGCGTCGGTTGCCGTAATCAATGCATCAGTGATTCCAGGTTCAAACACCGAATGACCCGCATCACGAATCATCTTAAGTTCTGCCTCGGGCCAGGCGCGATGTAGATCCCACGCACTCATAAACGGACAGATGATGTCGTACCTTCCATGCACGATCACGCCCGGAATGTGGCGTATGCGATCGATATGGTCGAGTAGATAATTGTCGGTTTCGAAGAAGCAGTTGTTGATGAAGTAGTGACATTCAATTCGCGCCAGGGCCAGTGCCTTTTCCGGTTCACTAAAGTCGTCGATTAGCTTCTGGTCCGGAATTAGTTTCAAAGCACTCGCTTCCCAGATGGTCCACGCCTGAGCTGCTTCCATTCGTACTGATTCATCGTCGCTCGTTAATCGATCGTAGTAGGCGCGGATCAGGTCAGCGCGTTCCGATTCCGGAATGATACTCATATACTTTTCCCACGTCTCAGGAAACACAGCCGCGGCACCGTGGCTGTCTTCGTAGAACCAACTCGTCTCCTTTGGTCGGCACAGAAAAATGCCGCGCAACACCAGGCCAGTAACTCGATCAGGATGCGTTTCGGCATACGCGAGTGCGAGTGTGCTGCCCCACGAACCTCCAAAGACGAGCCACTGTTCGATTCCACAGTGCTCGCGCAAACGCTCGATGTCAGTGACGAGATCCCAGGTAGTGTTCTTTTCAAGAGAAGCGTGCGGAACGCTCTTGCCGGAACCACGTTGGTCGAAGAGGACGATGCGATAAGCTTCTGGATCAAAGAAGCGTCTATAATCTTCGACCAAACCGGCGCCGGGTCCGCCATGCAGGAACACCACTGGCTTCCCTTTCGGATTGCCACACTGCTCGTAATAAAGTTCGTGAATATCGGAGACTTTAAGATGACCGCTGTCGTAGGGCTCGATAACGTTGTAAAGCGTTCTCAGTGTGCTCATGCTGCGTAAGGTTACGCGTCACTCAGTAGCATGGCAAGGCAGTAGTTTGCGGCTGCCGGCCTGGCGGTGCGGTCCAGTCGACGTGATGGCCGAGGGACTGTAATGGGATACTTGTTCTAGCTTTGCTCGGAGTTGAGCGTGGGGTTTTGGGAAGAGGCTGCGGGTAGGTTAGAAGAAACTCGCAACAAAAGCACCAAGCTGATCGATCATCACCGCACCTTCTTTCATGGCACCGGTGACAATGAGAAACAACTGGTCTCCGAGTAGTAGTGGAGTTAGCGCCAGTAAAACTGACGAAACGATGAGCAAATTAGAAGTTGCATCCGACCATTCAAAGTTTTTCATGTGCTGGTCCTCTCAGCGTATGCTGCCAGGCCTGTTGGACCACGAAAGATCCGGCGGCCATGGGCCATCGCTTTGGTTTTTTTGGGGCATCAACCGCTGTGAGAGTTCGAGTGCCTTGCTGGCACACGCCGGATTGTTGAGCAAGAGGCATACCGTCTTTGCTCAGTAAGGTCACATGCGAGCATAAGATGCGGCGGCTTAGTAGTTTAAGTAATAATATGCGGGCGAAGGTAAAGGCCGTTGACTGACTAATCAATCGGTCACAAAGCTTGCTTTGAAGCAACTTGATTGGTCTCGAGCCGTGGTCAGTCGCCCGACCGTCAGGGAGGATGAGGCCAGGTCCGCTGAACGCGATCGCAAGAGAGTCCTCCACAGTCGGGCGACAGTTTCCACTTTCGTCATCGGTTCGTAAGAATTTTCGTCGATTCTTACAATCACTCGCACACCAGCTAATCGCGCGGGAAGT
Organism: Pyrinomonadaceae bacterium; assembly: GCA_035457565.1. Lineage (GTDB taxonomy): Bacteria > Acidobacteriota > Blastocatellia > Pyrinomonadales > Pyrinomonadaceae > PSRF01. Next base: position 1,773 of record DATIBJ010000107.1, read on the forward strand.
CGAAAAAGTAGCTCAAACACTGATGTCGTTCATGAGCAAAACTGCAGGGTTCATTGGTCTAAACGGCCTGCGAAATCTGCTTTCAGATTCGATGGCTATCGACATGGGCGCCGCCGCGACGATTATTTACGTCCGCGGCCGTGGTGTCGTAGTCGACGAGCCATCGCTGATCGCCGTTCATGCAATCACGGGAGAAGTGCTCGCAATCGGTTCTGAAGCACAGAAGATGTACGGACGCGAAGCACGTAACGTCTCTGTTATCGCACCAATGGCGAATGGCGTAGTAGCAGATTTTGAACGGACGCGGCACATGCTCGCACATTTCGCGCGCAAGGCCCGAAGCAGTATTTCTCACTTCAGCCGTCGCGCGCTGATGAGCGTATTGGCAGGCATCACGCCGGTAGAACGACGCGCTTTACTGAATGCCGCTGAGCACGCGCAGATCGGTCGCGTATGGATGATTGAAGAAGGACTTGCGGCAGCATTCGGCGCCGGTGTCAGAGTGGACGATCCACACGCGTCCGCCGTGGTAAATATCGGCGGCGGAACTACGAGCGTTGCGATTGTGGCGAACGGCGATGTGCTGCACGCGAGTGCAGATCGTATAGGAGGCTCGAGCATAAACGCGGCGATCATCAATCATATTCGCCGCCACCGCGGCTTACTGATCGGCGAACATTCAGCAGAACGTCTCAAGCTCGAACTCGCGTCTGCAACACTTCCGGGAGATCTCTCACGCGTTACTTCAGTAAGCGGCAGTGACGTTTTAACCAGAGCTCCCGCGGCAATCGAAATCACCGCAGGCGAAATCTATCCAATCGCTCAGGAAGTAGTGCGGAAGATTGTGGGCGGTATAACGAAAACACTTTCTGAGTTGCCCCCGGAAGTAGCCGGCGATATCTATGAACGTGGTCTGATCCTGACGGGCGGCGGCTCGCAGTTCGGCGGGCTTGACGATTTCTTACGCGAAACCACTAAACTACCTGTTCGCATCGCCGCCGAACCAAGGTACGCGCTCGTTCGAGGTCTCGCGCAAATCTTTGATGAACCGCAATGGCTACGTCGACTTAACCGGAACCAAGATCCGCTGCCAATTGAAACAATTGAAAACGACCCACTTTAGGTAATCAGGCTTTATACTTAAGACCTGCTTCACTGATTTAACCCGGATAACGAAGGAGAGAAATATGCGCTTCATTAATGAGGCCTTGTGTCTGTCTTTACTCGTGTCGGCTTTAGCTGTTTCCGCTTTGGGCCAAACGCCGGCTGCGCCAATCACTGCAATCAAGGCTGGTAGATTGATCGATCCCGAAACCGCGACTGTGACAATCAATCAGGTCATACTTGTCGAAGGTGAAAAGATCAAAGCCGTAGGAGCCAACCTTTCGATTCCTGCGGACGCGACCGTAATTGACTTATCGAAACTCACGGTGTTACCGGGGTTAGTCGATGCGCACACTCACATGGCGCTCACCTACAAAGAACAGCCTGAGAATAATTACTACTACCTCACGAACGTAATGGACTCCACGCCTCTCCGTGCGATTCAGGCAGCTTCAAATGGTATCCAGCTTCTTAGTTCCGGCTTTACCGTCGTGCGCGACGTCGGCAACAACGCACTTTATGCCGACACTGCGCTGCGACAGGCAATCGAACAGGGTTGGCTGCCAGGTCCTACCGTCATTCCTTCTGGTCCAATCATTGGCAGCACAGGTGGACAGTTTTGGCCTACCCCTGAGATGTACAAAGGCCACAACATCGTGTTCCCCGAATACATCGACGCCGATAGTCCTGACGAGATCGTCAAGGCAATTCGTCAGAACATGTTGTTTGGCGCAAGGACAATTAAACTCTGCGTCGACTGCAAACCCTGGGGTTATTCAGTCGACGATATCAAACTAGCGATTCGCGAAGCGGCGAAGGGTGGCTGCAAAGTAGAGGGTCACGTGCAGACTGCAGACGGGGCACAGCGCGCAATCGATGCCGGCATCTATATCATCGCTCACGGCAATGCGCTCACGCCGGAACATCATAGGCAAATGGCCGAGAAAGGAATTTTTCGCGCGGGAACAGACACTCCCTTCACCGTCTATCGCGGCAGCGACGCAGCATTCAAACAAACTGTCGCGAAGTTGCGTGACGCGTGGGAGAAAAAAGTGCCTCTGACATTCTCAACTGACTTCGACTACTGGAATGAACGGATGAAAGATCCCAAGACCGGAGAGTGGTTGACTCGCGGTGATATGACGATTGCGTTTCTCGATACCTGGAAGGCAGCTAATATCCCGGCCCGCGACATTCTGTATGCCCTAACCATCAATGGATATAAAGCGGCGGATGTCATTAAAGAACGTGGTCCAATCAAGCCAGGCATGTTCGCCGATCTAATTGCAGTCTCGGGCGATCCACTCACCGATATTGACTCATTAAGGAACGTTCAGTTTGTGATGAAGAATGGATCGATCTTCAAAAAAGACGGAGTGATGACTCCGGAGAAGTTCTTCCATCCTGGCCCTGTGCGAATGTCGAACGGGAGATGGACACGTTAAAAGAAATTCAGACAGGAGGTTGATGATGATCCAACGAGTAATAGCTGTAGTTTGGCTTGCCCTTGTCTTTTCAGCCATTAGCGCTGCTCAGGATCGGAAAACGTTCACGGTCGGTACCGCTACCGCAACACGCGGACACAGAGTCACCGGCGCAATTGAAGTTCCTGCCGCTAGCGACGAGGCGCTAAGTATTCCCGTCGCAGTAATTCATGGCGCGAAGCCTGGGCCTGTCCTGGCTCTTGTTGCGGGTGCGCATGGGACCGAGTACACCTCCATCATCGCGCTTGAAAAGCTGATTGCGATGCTGGATCCCGCGGAGATTTCCGGCACTGTAATAGTTGTTCCGCTGATTAACATCCCGTCGTTCGAACAGAAGATTGCACATCTGAATCCGGTCGATAGGAAGAACATGAATCGGTTCTATCCGGGTAAGATCGATGGCACACAAACGGAGCGCGCCTCATTTCTGATCACAAAGCAAGTCGTTGAGCAGAGCGATCATCTGATCGACTTTCATGGGGGCGACATAGATGAAAGTCTCAGGCCTTACAGTTATTGGACCAAGACGGGCAACGACAAACAGGATCAGATCTCACGCGACATGGTTCTAGCGTTTGGCCTCGATCACATAATCATTTCAACTGACCGACCCAAAGACCCGCAGGCCTCACGGTATCTGGAAAACACTGCAACGACGCGGGGCAGACCTTCGATAACTGTTGAAGCTGGACATGCGGGCACAGTTGAAACAGATGATGTCAACGCTTTGATTAACGGTTCTCTGAATGTGATGCGTCATCTGAAGATGTTGCCGGGCACGGCAGCTCTGGTTGAGCATCCGATCTGGATCGATAAGATCGGGGCGCTTGTCAGCGAGCAGAACGGGATCTTTTATCCGCTGGTGAAGCGCGGAACTTACGTGGAGCAAGGAATGAAAGTTGGATATGTGACCGATTATGTCGGGAACATCGTCTTCGAAGCGCGTGCGCCGATCGCGGGTATCGTGTTGTACGTGTGCGCGGTGCCCTCGATGACAAAAGGCGCCACGATCGCGAATATCGGATCCGTCGCACGGTAAGCGCAACTACAGAACGGGAGCGAAGCGACCGATTTCAACGTGCATTGTGCGTCATTTAACTGAAATCGGTCGCTTCGTTCCCGTTCTGTAATTGCGTGCATGCGTAGGTTCGGGTATTTAGCATGCCTAATGGCGAGGCAGAGCCATCGCCACGTCGTACCCCAAAGCCGAATCGACGCCGCTCATTTGGTTATGGCTGCGCTGCTTGTGTCGTCCTGCCGCTAACGGTCCGAAGTGCTAAAGAATCAGGCCGGTTAAATTAATCAAAAAAAGATGTTCGAAACCCCGGGGTCCGCGGTGTTCTCCCTACAAGGAACAAATTCCTAGGCGGCGGCGTTAACAATAGTCGAAGCCGACCGTTAAGAAGATGGCGCCCTTATAGCGCCGAGAACGAAGCCCAAGGTTTCACCAGCACCAGGGAGATTTGTCATGTTGCAAGTACACGCCAAAAATCTGGAGACGTTCACTGTTCTGTGTGTACAGGGCCAAATTGTTACCGGCGAAACTGAAGTTTTGCGAACCGCCTTTCAGTCGCTTCCGGACACACGGAGAGTCGTACTAGATTTGGCGAAGGTAAATATCGTCGATGCGCATGGTTTGGGAGTGTTGCTTGACTTGCGTCAGCGTGCACTCGCCAACGGATCGCGCTTCGAACTCATGAATGTAAGCCAACCACTCAGAAGAATCTTCGAGATCACGCGTTTGGATTCTGTTTTCGACATCACATACGGCGTTGAATTCTTCCCGGCAGTATCTCGTCCGCGACGTGCTTCTGTTACAGCTCTTAAGCCGTGCGCGTAGTTCTATTCAAGTAAACCCACCACCAAAGATTTCGGATTTCCGAATGCGGATTTCGGATTTTCCTGTTTTGAAAGTTACCAGTCGAAATCAGGCTGTGGCGTCAATTACAGAACGGGCTGCTAATCTTATTAGGACCTTCAGAACACGAAATCCGAAATACGAAATCCGCATTCCGAAATTCGAAATACGAAATCCGAAATCAACGGGGCGCTCGCTGTCTCCTCGATTCTGTTTTAGAATACGCGCCTTGTTGCTTCCGTTAGTTTACCGTCTACGCGAATGTCGCCGTCCGAAACAGTCAAGAGAATTCTGCTGATTAGTAACTCGACGCTTTTTGGCAATGGGTATCTCGATCACGCCGCGAGCGAGATCAAAGATTTTCTCAACGACGTGAAAAGAGTCTTGTTCGTTCCTTACGCACTACACAACCAGGATGAATATGCGGCGACCGCCGCCGAACGTTTTCAGCAAATGGGTTACGAACTGAGGTCCGTTCACACCTCAGCAGATCCGATAATCTCGGTGAACGATACAGACGCGATCTTTGTAGGCGGTGGAAATACCTTTCGGTTGTTGAAGGCACTTTATGATTTTGATCTGCTCGCTCCAATCCGGCAGCGTGTGGAAGAAGGAATGCCTTATATCGGATCGAGCGCGGGATCGAACGTCGCTGCGCCGACAATCAAAACGACCAACGACATGCCGATCGTTGAGCCGCCATCTTTTGCTGCGTTGGGATTAGTTTCCTTTCAAATAAACCCTCATTATCTGGATCCGGATCCCAATTCGAAGCACATGGGTGAAACTCGAGAAACGCGCCTCCTTCAATTTCTTGAAGAAAACGATACGCCGGTCGCAGGCCTTCGCGAAGGCGCAATGATAAGAATTGAAAACGGGGAGATAACTTTGAAGGGATCGACTGGAGCACGAATCTTTCGAAAGGGAGTGGAGCCTCTCGAGGTCTCTCCCGGTGCACGGCTGAAAGATCTGTTAACGTAATTTTGCGGTGACGATCGATACGCTCAACGAATGTCCGATACGCTTCAGCTTGTCGTCAACGTTTTTTACCCTCAACGCGGCTTTGCCTCAAAAGTCACACCTGGCTCGAGTCGGAATTATTTTGGTTCGGGTTGGTTCACGAAATTCCTTACCGCGGAAATCGACTTTTGAGGCAAAGCTCCTCAACGCCGTCTGAATCGCCCAAAAGTTGGAATCGGTCAAACTTGAAGATGCTCAATCGCTTGCCGTTTTTGATCCTGTTGAATGTCGGGAACGTCGACGAACAAGCTGAAGCGTATCGGACATTAGTCGCGCGTTTTCAACGTTGACCGGTTTCAGCTGTGTTGCGTTGGAGTGCGATGACCTGCCGGGGCACGGTCTCTAGCCAACGCACTCCAAACAACGCGCACAATTACCCGAGCGTCTGAAGTACAACATCAGCGATCCTCTCGCAGATCGCTTGACGTTTTTGGGGGTTGAGCAGGGTTTCCCGATTCTGATCGTGGGCGATAAAACCGAGCTCGATCAAAACCGCAACTCCGTCAAACTTCAAAACAGCCAGGTCCGTGCGCTGCTTGATCTGCCTATCTTTAAAGCCAGTCACCTCCACCAACGCCGTCTGCAGCTTCTGAGCCAGCGGCTTATCGTCATTTCCGCGAAACAGAACTTCGATGCCATTGGCGGCATCATCGTCGAAGTCGTTCAGATGAAGGGAAACGAACACCTTTGCTCCAGCGGCTTTCGCATTTCCGGCGCGCTGACCGACCGGCGCGTGGTCCTGATTGTCGTCACGCGTCATAAACACGTCGTGCTGCCGTCCCCTGAAGACGTCTTTCAACGTCAGGCCATACTTCAACGCAATGTCCGCCTCTCGATGTTGCAGTCCGTTTTCTATATGCGTTGCGCCGGGATCGAACACATTGAACTGCCGGTTACTCATTCCGTGACCGGGATCTATCGCTACTTTCATTTTTAACTCCTGTTTCTGAGGATTTTGAGGGACACCAGGGCGGCGGCGAAGCTCACGAGAACTTCCGCTGAGGATCCCTATATACCAGGAATGAGAATCGAGGCGTTTTTATTTCAGGGAACTGGGAGCGCGACATCCTCGTCCGCAGACGCACGTTAGCGCGCGGATCATTTTCGCGCTTCGCGCTCAGGTGCGGACGCGGACGTCCGCGCTCCCAGTGTTTACAGCCACCTTCTAACGCGACGTTGGTATTCCGAGTAAGCTGCACCGTGAGCCTCCAGCAAATAGCTTTCTTCCAGCCGCACTTGAATCGAGATCAAGACGACACCGACGACTAACACCAGGAGAGTCAGAGCATTCGGTGTGATCAAGAAAAGACCAAGTAGCGTAGCTATCAGGCCGACGTAGATCGGGTTGCGCGAAAAGTTGAACAGACCCTTATGTACAAGTGGTGAACGGTGCTCGCGATCGATTCCAATCCGCCACGACTGTCCCATTTGATACTGAGCAATCGCGGTCCAGACTAACGACAGGAGCAGCAGCCCTATGCCAACCCGCTTCAACGTCGTGAGCTCAAGCCATATGATTGGGCCAGTGAAGCGATCAACCGTAGGAAAGAAGGTGTGGACAACAACCACAAGGGCGACCAGTGCGAAGAGTAACTTGAATACGCGACCGATAAAGTCATGCGCATCATCAGACTGTTTGAATACGACAGGATTGATCCCAGTCATTCGTTTGACCTGGTATGACCGCCAGACAAACGCGACTCCAACATACGCGATGAAATAGACGAGAAGAAAATACTTCAAGATACGCTTCGTTTGACTATCAACTATTGAGCGTCTGAGTAACGCTCCTGAGTGCAGCGGTGAACGCCGCACTACGTCGACGCGAGATCGGAATCTTCGCACCGCACGAGAGCACTGCAACAAGTGCTCCCGCTTGTGTTCGTCTTAATTCACGGATTCCATCAACTCTAACCAATGCGCGCCGATGCGCGCGAACGAAACCGTTCTTAGCGACACGCTCTTCCAACGTCTGCAGCGATTCGCGATGGAAGTAACTGCGTTTGCCGATCCACACCTGTACATAGTTGCCCGCGGCTTCAATCCAGTCGATCTCGCTCGTGTGAATCACTGTTGCGCCTCTCGCTGTTGGCACCACGATTCTCTCGTCAATCATGTTGGTCGAAAGCAAGCGTTTTTTAAGACGCTTTATTGTCGCTGCAAAACGGCCTTCAGTTACCGGCTTGACGAGATAATCGAGCGCCTCCGCTTCGAACGCGCGAATTGCAAACTGATCGAACGCGGTAAGAAAGACGACTGCCGGCATTTGCTCTGGAGTGCGGCGACGGATCACTTCAAAGCCATCGACGCCCGGCATTTGTATGTCGAGAAAGATAACGTCAGGCTGCGAAGCGTCAAGCGCAGTTAACACCTCTGCCCCGTTGCGGCATTCACCCAAAACCGTGAATTCCGGAAACGCGGCGAGCAACTGGCGCACACCACGCCGCGCAGCCGGTTCATCATCAGCAATTAGAACTTTCCAGTTTGGCAAGGCCCAGGGATCCTCAACGAGCTTCTTACAGACTCAACTGTCCATTCATGCCAGGGTGCGAATGGGTGAAACCACTGCTCTCATTCTCCCCAGGCTTCAGCCTGGGGTCATGCTCCGCCTGATGTCTCGGAACCGTTTCAAACGGTTTTGAGGACTCACCTTTGATCGGCTGCGACTTCGACAAGAAACCGTTGAAACCGGTTTCTTTTTTTGGAGCCCACCAACCCCAGGCTGAAGCCTGGGGTGAATGAGAAGTTGAATTTCCACACATTGACACGTCACGACGACTATCCCTACCGATTCTCCCGATAAGGCACCTTCAGTGTCGCAATCGTTCCGCCTTCTGCTCTCTTTCGCACTTCCAGCGACGCTTTGTCGCCGTACAACGCACGCAGTCGCTCGCGCGTGTTCTCGATGCCATGACCCGGCTTGATACTATCTGGTTGGATTCCGATTCCATCGTCGATCACCGTAACAGCCAGTATGTCATCTTCCTTTAGCGCTTTCACTCTTAGAAGGCCCGCATCTTGTTGCTTCGCTATCCCATGTCGAATTCCGTTCTCAACGAGCGTCTGCACAGCAAAACTCGGTACCAACGCATTCAGCAACGAATCGTCAACCACAAATTCCGGCCGAAGTCGATCAGAGAAGCGCGCACGTTCGATCGCGACGTATTGTCGAACGAGGTCAAGCTCTTCACCAAGCGTAACCTCGTTCTGTCGATGACTACTCAGCGAAGCACGCAACACCTCGCTTAGTTGTTCGACAATCGATACGGCCGCCTGACGCTCGTTATCTCGCACGAGAACGGCGATGGTGTTGAGCGTGTTAAAAAGGAAATGTGGATTGACCTGCGCCTGTAACGCCGCGAACCGCGCGCCGGCCAGTTGTTCGGACAGGCGAGCTACTTGAATTTCACGTTCCCTTGCCTCAACGAAATAGCGACTTGCGTGTTCGATTCCGACAACACACAGGTAGACCGCAATACCAAAAGGTAGCGTAATGAAAACCCAACTCAGCCAATCGACGGCCAACATTGCTGCGAACTGTTTTGTTCCGCCAACCATCGCCGTTCGAATCATGTTTCGATTTAAGAGAAGGTTCAAAATCAATTGGAGGAGCTTGCCGCACGTCGCCCAGGCAATACAGAACACCAGCGACATGCCCAGATGAAATAGCGTGCGTCTGAAAAGATGTGGTTTCGCAAGCGGCCATCGTTTTGAGATCACAAAAACTAGCGGAGTCAACAGTGCATAGACCAGCCAATCACCGGCCTCCCAAATTAGCTCGCGGGCGGTTGCCGGCTCCCAACCATTTAGTGTTACCTGCGCGATGCGATTAATTGCCGCGAAAGCCGCCGGAATAATCCATGCGGCAGAAACGATCATCCACGGTTTAACTCGGCTGGCGGTCGGCACGCGCGTCACAGTACCGCCGCCTAACGATCGCACGCAATACTATTGTTTGCATCGTTCGCTCCAACGACCGTTCGCGTCATCAAGACGCCCATTCGCGTATTGATCGTTGTGACGTAGTTCGACTAAGCCTACGATTGAACGAAACACGGTTGAGTGAAGCCAGAATATGTCTGACGCATTAGAAGAAGATCCCAGGAGCCGAGCAATGAAGACCATCCTTAACATGATCCTAGTTCTTATATTGACTGTTGTTGTTGCGCCGATAGGGGCGTCAGCTCAAACCGCGACCGAAAAGGAACGCACCGCTGACGCTGCTGCTATTCGCGCACACATCGAGAGTATCTTCCAAGCCTTCATCGACGGTGATGAACAGAAGATCTTTGATACACATTCGGCTGACTGGCGCGGATTCCTCGAAGGTTCACGCACGCCGATCAAAGGCATCGACGATTACATGCGGGCCAATGGCATTGAATGGCCCAAACCGCAGAACGCGCCGAAGTCCGAGCCGTATTTTCCCGCAGGGACGACTTATTTCATGAACGATTTCGACGTGCAGTTTTACAGTCCAGACCTGGCAGTCGCTTCGTTCTTCGGTGGATTCGAAAGAATGATTGGGGGCGCAAAGGTGAAATTGCGGCAGTTCCGCATAATGGATGTTTACGCGAGACGGAAAGGTGGTTGGATTCAGGTTGCATCGCACACGGTAATTGATCCTGAGTGGCGCGCGGAGCAATTGGCAAAACCGAGTGTCGTAACACCAGACGTTCGCGAGCGCATTCTCGCAGTGCGCGAAGCTGTTTGGAAGGCCTGGTTCACAAACGATCGCGTGGCGCTCGAGAAGTTAGTACCTGAAGATGTGATCGCGATTGATGGCGGTGGATGGTCGGACCGTGCAGCGATCTTTGTGGCAGCGAAAGCCTTTGCCGATAGTGGAGGCAAACTAGTAAAGCTGGAGTTTCCGAAGACAGACATACAGGTCTACGGAAACACGGTCATTGTCTACACTACCTACGTGGTCGAGACTGAAGCAGAAGGCAAGCGCAATGTGCAACGTGGTCGTGCGACTGAAATGTTTGTTCGCAGGGGTAATGATCTGGTAAACGTCGGCTGGCATCTTGATTCAGGGAACTAATAAACCAATGACTGTCACACCAAAGATTGAATGCGAGCAACACCACACCGGAATTGCAGTGAGTGATATCGACACCGCTGTTGAGTTCTACACAACCAAACTTGGCTTCTGGTTAGGATTCAAATGGGGCACTCCACCCGCGATGGCCGGAGTCAATCTAGGTCGTCACGCGCAGATCTTTCTCGAATTAGGCACACCGAATCCGAAGGGTTGCGAGATGTACTTCGTGGTGGGTGATGCGGATGAACTTTATGAATTTCAACGTAGCAATGGCGTTGAGATGATGTGTGCCCCAGAAGACAGGGATTACGGTTTGCGTGATTACGGGGTGCGAGATCTCTATGGGTATCGACTCAACTTTGGCCATCGCCTTCCTGAGTGTGGGCCACCGATCAAGATCGAGAGAGTCGATGTTAATGTACGCCTGGAGAAGCGACTCGCAGCGTTGTTGCACGACCTTGCCGCACACAAGCACATGAGTGTCGACAGTTGTCTTGAAGAGATACTCTTACATACGAATCAGCCACTGGGAGACGGTGTGGCCAGTCCTCACACGAAGCGGCAGTTGGAATACATTCAGGAACTGAAGCGCAAACACGGGATCGATTACGACAGCCACGCGAGCTATCGATTCGTGGAAGAGTAACTGGTTCAAACTCACCGCCATCACGCGTGCTATACTTCGCGTTGTGACTGAAACCTCTCAATCGAAACAGATCGAAATACGAGTCATTCGCGACGGACAAGCTGAGTCAGGGCGGAACGAATGGATGGATTTCTCACCCGCAGAGCGAATAGAGGCGGTCTGGACGCTAACAAAGCTTTGTATGACTTGGAACAGGGCAGAGCATGAACCGCGACTTCAGCGAACTGTTACTCGCGTTCAACGCGAGCGACGTTGAGTACCTGATTGTAGGGGCCCATGCGCTTGCCGTATATGGTCATGTGCGCGCTACCTGATCGCCAATAAGAAAGCCGCAGGTCGCTTGCAGGATCTCGCCGATGTCGAACACTTGGAAACAACTTGAACCGATTCGGTTGGGCAGGCGATTACCTACGTCAGCTCTCGGGACGGTTTCGGGAACATCTGGAGTCAGCCACTTAGCGGGGGACCTGCCAAACAGTTGACAAATTTTACGTCCGAGCAAATAAGCCGTTTCGATTGGTCATCGACGGGCGATCTGGTATGTGTGAGCAATCACACGACCCGCGACATTGTCGAAATGAGCAATTTCAGATGATTACTGGTTGGGCGGTAACTGCGAGTTACGGAAGCCTGCTGTTTAGGTGAGTCGTTTCATCGAAAGCGAGACCGAATCAATTGGCCGAGAACTAAGAAGACGCCACGCGCCTGCCGCGTGGCGTCTTCTCGATTTTTGACAGCCTCGTTTTTAGTCGGCGCTTCTTTCTTCAAGTACCGACAAGATATTTCCAGCTGGATCCTTGAACCAGGCGATTTGAGGACCATGAGGACCTCTTGCTACACCGTCTCTATCTGTTTTTAGATCAGGCATGTTGTACTGCTCAAATCTAACTCCTTGTTTTTTCAACGAAGCAACGGCTTGATCGATATCATCCACCGGAAAGTTCAGAACTGTGAATGTTGCTGGCGCATGATTTGGTTTAGGATAAATGAATACGCCCGTCCCACCGGTATTAAGCTCCAGACCTTCTGGCGTTTCTGAAACCTTCAGGCCAAGAGTATTTGTATAAAACTCCTTCGCCTTCTGAAGATCGTTGACAGAAAAACTCGAAAACGCTTCCTTAACCTTGAACATGGCTTTCCTTTCTTCGGGATTGGAGACAGTAGGTGGGGGCTTCACGTTCAGTCTACACCATTCGGAGACAGCTGGTGCGCGAATCTCCATTTACAAACAACATCTCTCAAGATTAAAAGAAGAATACAATCTTGGAAGACCGCAGATTCGAAAAACTTATCGACACGGAGAAACTATGAAACCTGCTTCTGCCCTGCTTTTCCTCTTTGCTTCTGTGCTCTCTGTTTTTGCGCAACCTCAATCTGAACGTCAACAATTCATCCGCATCGAAGCTCCGACCATCGCGTTGAAGAACACTCGCGTTATCGATGGCACAGGTGGCGCACCAGTGGAAGATCAAACCATCGTAATCGTCGACGGGAAAATCCAATCTGTTGGCGCTAGTTCGTCAGTGTCTGTTCCGGCAAACGCCCAGGTACTCGATCTAAAAGGCTACACGGTTCTACCGGGACTTGTGGGAATGCACAATCACATGTTTTTTCCAATGGGCGGATCACCGCCGATGTACTCCAACATGGGAAGCAGCTTCCCGCGACTGTATCTCGCGCTCGGCGTCACGACGATTCGGACGACCGGCAGCGTTGTTCCCTACACCGACCTCGAGATCAAGAGGTTGATCGACAACGGCCGCATGATTGGCCCAAAGATGCATATCACCGCGCCGTACCTGGAAGGCCGTGGCGCCTTTACGCCCGTAATGCATCAACTGACCGGACCCGACGATGCGCGTCGGATGGTCAACTTCTGGGCCGACGCTGGCGCCACATCATTTAAGGTCTATATGAATATCTCGCGCGATGAACTCCGCGCGGTTGTTGAAGAAGCGCATAAACGTCAATTGAAAGTCACGGGCCATCTATGTTCCATTGGTTATCGCGAGGCAGCCGAAATCGGCATCGACGATCTCGAGCATGGACTGATGGCGGACTCTGAATTCGTTCCGAACAAGCAACCTGATCAATGTCCCGTTGGCGGCGCAGTGGCGGCAAGCCTGCGACAACTCGATCTGAACAGTCCTGCGGCTCAAGAGACGATTCGCACACTGATTGCTAAGAATGTAGCTATCACTTCTACATTGCCGGTATTCGAAGCCAGCCAAGCGCCGCTGACGCAAAGTGGAATCGGAGCAGCAAGCGCCTTGATGAATCCACGTGTGTTTGCAGTGATGTCGCCAGAGGCGCGCGTGCGGTATCTAACTGCTCGAGCGCGTGTTTCGTCGACAAATGATTTCGTTACTATCCTTCGCAAAGCAATGGACTTCGAGCGCGCATTCGTGAAGGCCGGTGGTTTGCTAATGGCTGGTCTGGATCCGACGGGCAATGGTGGCGTCGTCGCTGGCTTTGGCGATCTGCGACAGGTTGAATTGCTGGTCGAAGCAGGCTTCACTCCTGTCGAGGCGATAAAGATCGCGAGCTTCAACGGCGCAAAGTTTCTCGGAGAAGATGCCCACATTGGCTCAATCGCGCCTGGCAAACAAGCGGACCTGATGGTTGTGAAAGGTAATCCCGCCGCCACAATCGCTGATATCGAAAAAGTCGAGATCGTTTTTAGAGACGGCGTAGGTTACGACTCGGAAAAGTTGATCCAGTCGGTGCAGGGGTTGGTTGGGATCAGGTGAACGGCCGACGATCGATGCAGCGGTGCAGCGGTGATGAATCGATCTACCCCTTCTTGAGTGCGCTATTCAAACGCCTTCAAATACTCGGCAAGCTCGGTCTTCTCAGAGTATTCCGCCCAACCGCTTGGATTCGCATTGAATTCAGTATCGCGAATCGATGGATCCGCGCCGAGCTCAATTAGTAGTTTCGCCATATCGAGATGCCCGCCCATTGCTGCGTGGTGTAAAGCGGTCGTTCGACTGCGTTCATTAACGTCAAATCCGAGCGTCACCATTAACCGCACCGCGTCGCGCTTATCACTCTCAGCAGCCAGTTGCAGCAATTCTGCACGTCGCAACCCTAGTTCATTAATCAAATCAGGTTTCTGATCCAACAGTAGCCGGGCACGAGGTTCATCACCGGCCAAACAAGCAGTTGCGAAATCATCAACATCCGACAGTGAAGTTTTTTCCGCGCCATGTTGGAGAAGATAATCGGCAATCTCTTTGTTACCGTGGAGGACAGCCAACTCGTAAGGTGTTTTCCGTAATCTGCTGTCCGGTGCATTCACGTCGACGCCGTGTTCGAGCAACAACTTCATTCGCTCGAACTGATTGTATTTCGCAGCCCAACCCATTTGTTGATGAAGCATTTCCCCGGGAGTACCGAGTTTGTCTCCTAAACGCTGGAACCAAATCCCGTCTCCGCCTTTTCCGAGACCGTACTCGAATAGAAGTTCAAGGTCTCGCGTGCCGCCCGTGAACATCCGGTTGTAAAGCGTCTGACTGTCGTTGGGATCCGCACCCGCTTCAAGCAACAAGCGCCCGAGCTGATAGCAGTATTGGTGTTCGGCTTGGTGCTTTGGTCCCGCCTCGCCTTCGCCGAACGCGCCGGTCAGAGCTGTAAAAGTATATTGACCGTCCCAGAGAAACCCCGCGTTCGGATCAGCGCCGTGCTTGAGCAGAATGCGCGCGACTTCCAATGTGGAATGTTCCGGCCGCGTGCTGTTCAGGCGCGAGTACGAAGCATATAACAGAGGCTCCCAGTTGTGTGGTCCACCGCGAGTTGTTGCGAGCTCCGGTTTCTGTTCAAGCATTCGAGTTACGGCTTCGACGTCACCGACCGTCGAAGCGGTGAAGATGTTCTCAAACGCGATTGAAGGATTCTGCGCTAACATTTCACGCGCTTGCTCACGACGTTCGACATGATCGGCGAGGTAGTCGAGACAGGCGAGACGAATGAATCGATCGGAAAGTGACTCCCTGTCACTGACCGACTTTGGGTGCGGCGGCATAAAGGTATGACCTTCGACTACCTTCACGTATTGTTTTAGTTTCGACCAACTCGCGAAGCCGTAAGTGCGAGCAATGACGAATTGCGCATCACTAAGTTGAAATCCTTTGCCAGCGACCTCTCCTTTCGGACGAAATTCGCGGACGCGTGCTAAGGCATCGCGATCGTTTGCAAGAACGGCCCTGCGCAGAGATTTTGCCTGCTTTCGCAGATTCTCGACGGATGGATTAGAAGGAAGTTGTTGAGTGGGCATAAGCGATCTCCTCTCCGTGTGTGACGGTGGTAAAGCCTGTGGTCCGCAGCAACAGGCGAAGGAGTACGCTTTGCCAAAATGAGTTGTAGATCGGTGGGCTTAGCCCTCTCCGCGGACCGGCGGCGTCCGAAACGCACGGAGAGAGAATAAGAGAAGTTAGATAGTCACTCAAGCCACCGCCCTTAGATGCACCGTTCAAAATCATCAGCATTCAACCTTCACTGAAATCACCCAAGCTAGCCAAATCGCAGTAGGGAAGGGTCGCTTACCCCCGCTGAGATCCATAACACTCAAGCTCGATTCTCCATTTGAGGCTTGAGTGTTATTGGTCTTAAGCGGGGGTAAACCACCCTTCCCTACTGCATATATCGGAGCTTCAACTATTTCACTGAATCTTGAGCATTGATGTTTTGCACGTTGCACTCTTCGTTGAAAGACATAACAGCCGTCAGACGCGTTGTGTTCGTGATGAAAGGCGGAGTGGTGTATAAGAAGGAGAGTAGAAGTCAATCCCCGCGTTAATTCTCCCCAAATAATCTCCCGCAGCTGTCGATTTCGTAAGCCCTCGTTCGATTAATAGTCGAGAGCACCGAATAATTCGCTGCTCGAATTCATCATCAAAGGAGATATCCGCATGCCAAGCTTGAGTACAAGTCCGAAAACGAATGAGAGCGCCGAACCCGGACCGGCACAGAAGATCACACCTTTTCTTTGGTTCGATGATAACGCGGAAGAGGCCATCAACTTTTACACATCCCTGTTTCCTAACTCCCAGATTCTAAGTGTCACTCGTTATGGCGCGGCGGGGCCGGGCCCGGAGGGAGCAATCATGACTGCCAGCTTCCAAATAGCGGGACAGAAATTCGTCGCGCTAAACGGTGGACCGCACTTCAAATTTACCGAGGCCATATCGTTTGTCATCGACTGTGAGTCACAGGAAGAAGTCGACCGCTATTGGGAAAAGCTTACCGCCGATGGTGGTGAGGAATCACAATGCGGCTGGCTTAAAGACAAATACGGCCTCTCGTGGCAGGTCACGCCGAGAATTCTCATACAGCTCATCCAGGATCCAGACAAAGAGAAGGCCAATCGCGTCTTCCAGGCAAT
Source organism: Pyrinomonadaceae bacterium (assembly GCA_035457565.1). Taxonomy (GTDB): domain Bacteria; phylum Acidobacteriota; class Blastocatellia; order Pyrinomonadales; family Pyrinomonadaceae; genus PSRF01. The sequence goes on from DATIBJ010000107.1 coordinate 18,312, forward strand.
GCTCAAGATGAAAAAGATTGAGATTCCGAAACTGCTTGAGGCGGCCGCGCAAAGGTGAGTACATCCCAGCCAACGCATACATAATCAGAAACAAAGACGCAAAGAAGCAACAGTCGTTGCAACCTTTGCGTCTTTCTGTGACTCTGGTTTTTGCAGACAACCTCTTACGCAATTCGTCGCAGATGTGTACACTGGCGGCCCTCACAAGACAATTCAAATTATTCGGAGGTTACCTTGAATAGAACACGTTTGTTAGGCGGCGGACTTCTCGTGTTTCTTGCTTTGGCGTCCGTTTCCTATAGCACAATCGCCCAGGATCAACCAACCATTCAAAAAGATTCGGTGCAAGTTACCGCATTCACCGTCAATTCTTACAAAGGCGACTTCAGCAAATGGAGTTGGCTTCCGAGAATGCAGTTTAAGGTAAACGGACCCATTCCGAGCGGCAGTCAGCTCTATGTCGAAGTCAATCTTCCCACCGGCCCGTGGGTGAAATTTGACTGCGAAACGAACAATATCGAGAAAGGATATTGGTGGAAAACAAATTGCGGGGGTCGAGATGTTCCTGAAGCCCAAAGCTCACTTTATGTAGGCCCAGCAAGTTTCACCATAAAGATGCGAAACGAACTTGCCGGAAGTGACGCGACACTCTTCACGGGAAAGATGAAAGTGGCGAAGGCCCTTTCGAATGAGCATGGACCCAAAGCCGCCAACCAGTGGGTTTACTTCATCGATCACGATTGGAATCTGCCGATCGGTTACGTTTATCTCACAGCCAACGACCTGCAAGGCTGGGATGTGCCTGACTTCCAAGTTGCTTTCTGGGTACGGGGAGATACTTACAAATTTGATCCACACCTGTTCTATCAGGGCAAGGAAGTGGGAAAGAAATTACTCGATGGGATGGAAATTGGGAGAGCTAGTTGCGACACTGATATTGAGAACAACACTACGCACTATGTTGAAGATGCTTTGCCGCAGAAAGCGAAATGGGCGCGCGTCGTATGCAAGTTCCCGAATATCAAAGGCGCCGATAAGAAGGGCGAGGCGAAGAGTACATATCCGGATTTATTCATACTCGCGAATAATCCCGGCGAGTATGAATTCAAACTGCTCTGGAACAATAAGCTCGCGCGATCGATCAAGTTTACCGTGCAACCTGGCGGCAAGTTTGATAATGGCATTGCAAGCGCCAACAAACTCGGCAGCGACCGCGTCATCGTGCCCGTACAAATCATCGGAGATCAGGATGGTGTTTGGAATCGCACTGCATGGAAAACTGATGCCTTCTATGGAAATCCATTAACTGGCTTTACTGCTTTGCCCTGACAATTGCGAAGCGGCAAAGATCGGAAGGGGAGCGCCGGCGTAGGCGCTTCCCTTTTTTCATTCGGGTTGGTCTACTGTAATCACTATGCGGAGATCCTTCGACATCGCTGTTGTCGGCGCCGGCGTTTTTGGTAGCTGGATTGCCTACCTGTTACGACTTGCCGGCGCGACGGTCGCGCTGATTGACGCGTATGGTCCAGCGAACAGCCGTGCCAGCTCTGGTGGCGAGTCACGAATTATGAGGCTGGGCTACGGCCCGGATGAAATCTACACGCGTTCAGCGCAACGTTCACTTCATCTCTGGCTCCAATTCTTTCAGCAAGCAGGTGGGGCGGTAACGAGTCTCTTCCGTCAAACAGGAGTTTTGTGGCTGGCAAGCGAAAGCGATGATTACTGCGAAGCTACACTTTCGACTCTCAAAACAGCCGGCGCGACATGTGAAAGATTAACACGCGACGATCTGATAAAGCGTTACCCACAACTCGAAGTCGAATCAGTGCACTGGGGCATCCTGGAACCAGATGCAGGCATTCTTTTGGCGCGCCAGGCAGTTCAATTGGTTTGCGCAGCGGCTGAAGCGAGAGGTGTTACTTACCTTCAACTCGCAGTGACTTCGCCTTCCCCGGCGAAAAAACTCGAATCACTTACGACAACGTCGGGCGAGCAGATCCATGCCAGTCAATTTGTTTTTGCGTGTGGTCCATGGCTGCCGAAACTCTTCCCGTCGCTACTCGCACATCGTTTCTACATTACCCGACAAGAAGTGTTTTTCTTCGGAGTGCCTGCCGGCGATGAGCGATTCAATGCGGGAGCATTGCCTGCATGGATCGACTTTAATGAATTCGTCTATGGAATTCCAAACGTCGACAATCGCGGCTTCAAGCTAGCCATCGATGCCCACGGCACGGAATTCGATCCTGACACAGGTGAGCGTGTCGCTTCGACTGAAGGACTCGCAGCTGTTCGAACGTGTCTCGCGAAACGATTGCCGGCCATGAAAGACGCGCCGGTGCTTGAGAGTCGTGTTTGCCAGTACGAAAACACTTCGAATGGCGACTTCTTAATAGACGTGCATCCAGAGATGTCGAACGTTTGGTTTGTCGGAGGAGGTTCAGGGCACGGATTCAAACACGGTCCAGCTGTTGGCGAGTACGTTGTTCGGATGCTCTCGGGTGAAGGTGCTCGCGAGCCGCGATTCTCACTCGCGAGTAAACAACGGCTCCAGCATCGTAAGGTTTACTGAGGCTTCACAGACAAATAGTGGCATGCAGTCAAAAAACCTGACGCGCATGCCACTATGTCGAGCACCGCAAGCGTGCTATGGCTACCGCTATGGCTTTGGATTAGCGTGATAGTCCTCCAAAAGCTTCTGCGCTCTGAAGCTGGGACTAATCAACGCAAGCTTTTGCGACCAATCATAACCGCTGAATACCCCGACGACCTCAGCATTGGAGTTATAAACCGGGCTTCCTGAGAAACCGTCGCGGCTATCGATCTTCACTGACCAATATTCCTGAGAGCCGAGCATGTAGTTTCCGTAGAAACTGCCGTGAGTCACAACCTTGTCGCCGTGGGGCCTTGCGATTAGGAACAGTTTATCGTCCTTTTCCGGCGTCGTTTCAAACGTTGGTGCCTTCACCGCTTTTGATCTACACATCTCTAGCAACGCGAGATCGGCTTCTTTGTCTACTTTCATCACCTTCGCGCGGCAGCCATCAATAAAAACCTTGACGCTCAATTCGTCTGTAGATCGAAACCCCAGCATGACCTTCTTGGTGTTGCTCAGATTGCCCGAAATCACATGGTAAGCGGTCATCACCAGACCATCGCCTACCATAAAACCCGTGGCGTAGCCGTTAGGTCCAACATCGAACAGCACGGAAATGGCGTGCTCCAGTGCGTTCTGTTCCTTTTTCGAGAATTCGAGTTCAAGCGAGACGGTATAGCGTTCCTGTTGTTTCACCGATTTTGTCGGGCCTTTTTCAGCAATGCAGATCGGCGCCAAAAGGATTGTGATGAGGGTCAGACCGGTGAGTCTGTAAAGCTTACGTTTCATCGGAGCCTCCGTAATTTCATTCGGCTTGTGTGTAAAGACCAGTGAGCTCGGTACAGGACTGCAGGTGTTGCTCACTCCCAAAAAAGCGAGCGGCTTTAAAGCTCCCCGGCTTCAGAAAAAACCGTGATCAGCTCTAAACCGAGTACAACCAGGACGGCCTTGGGAAATGAACCGCTGCATTTTAGGCTGATGGGTGCGGTTTCGCAATATTTTTACGTAAGGACGACGGGATAATGAGGTCGAGGTATGGCGCTGTTATTTCGAATTAACGAAAAAATGTTCGCGAGGCATGGCGCGAGAGACTTAGGTGGCCGTTGCCTGTCGCTGCCTGGTCTCTTTCAGGCGGCCGTAGTCTGGGTTTAGGTGGACCAGGCGTCCGCCGACGATCGTGGCCACCGCTGCGCCTTGCATAGTTCGGCCATCGAATGGTGTGTTGCGGCTCTTTGATTTGGATTTCGTCGCGTCAAAGACCCATTGGAGCTGCGGGTCCAGAATCGTCACGTCCGCGTGCGCGCCGGCCTTAAACGTTCCGCGATCCTTCAAGCTGAAGATCTTAGCGGGGTTCGTCGCACACATCTCGACAACACGCTCGAGGCTAATCGTGCCTCGCTGAACCAGATCGAATGCCAGACCCACGGCGGTTTCGAGTCCGGTGATGCCAAACGGGGCCTGATCGAATTCCAAAGCCTTTTCGTCGAGATGGTGTGGGGCGTGATCGGTGGCGATCGCATCGATAGTGCCGTCAGCCATCGCTTCCAGAATCGCGGCGACATGCTCTTCACTGCGAAGTGGTGGGTTCATCTTCGTGTTAGTGTCGTATTCCGCGACAGCTTCGTCAGTTAAGGTCCAATGGTGCGGAGTCACTTCGCAGGTGACATTCAACCCGGCATCTTTTGCACGTCGCACTGCTTCAATAGCGCCGATGGTCGATACGTGCGCGAGGTGCACGCGCGCGCCAGTTAGTCTGGCAAGCACGCAATCGCGAACCGCATCCATTTCCTCAGCAGCCGCGGGAATCCCACGCAAGCCAAGTATCAGCGACCAACGTCCTTCGTGCATCACACCGCCTGCACTAAGGGAAGGATCCTGACAATGATCGACTACCGTCAGATCGAAACCACTTGCGTACTCCAGCGCTCGACGCATGATACCGGGTGTTGGAACAGGCCGGCCATCGTCGGAAACTGCGACGATGCCCGCAGTCTTCATCTCGCCCATCTCCGCAAGCTCTTTACCGGCACTTCCTTTTGTAATCGCTCCAATCGGAAACACATTTGCCAACTGCGCTGCCTGTCCTTTTTCGATCACGAATCGAGTTACGGCGGGATTGTCATTTACTGGATCGGTGTTGGGCATGGCGCAAATACTGGCCCATCCACCCACGACCGCAGCCGCAGCTCCCGTAGCAATCGTCTCTTTATATTCCTGGCCCGGCTCACGCAGATGTACATGAAGATCGATAAAGCCAGGCGCCACGATAAGGCCCGTTGCGTCAATCAGCGTAGCATCCTCGGACACGGGTTCTGATCTGTTGATGACATCAACCACTCGCCCGTCTTCAATCAGAAGATTCCTACCGGCGTTGGTCTCAGTCGCCGGATCAATTACGTAACCATTTGCTATCAGCAGCTTCATGCCCTGCCAGTTTTTCCGTTGCGCCGCTTCTTGGGCGTCACGTTCTCTGTTTCGACTACTTCCTCACGCGTTCCGCCAGCTAGTAAATAGAGCACAGCCATTCGCACGGCAACACCGTTCGTCACCTGATCGAGGATCAAAGAGCGACTGCCATCGGCTATCTCTGAAGAAATCTCCACTCCGCGATTCATTGGTCCGGGATGCATGACGATCGCGTCTGCGGCCGCCAACTCCAGGTGCTTGGGCTGTAGTCCATAATGCACAGCATACTCGCGCATTGACGGAAAGAAGGCCGCATCCTGTCGCTCACGCTGGATGCGGAGAATCATGATGACGTCTGCTCCGGCAATTGCATCTTCAATACGTTTCTCAAGTCGCAATCCTTTTTCGACCAAAGTCGCAAACTCCAATGGAGCCAGTGTTCCTGGGCCAGCTACGCTAACGTTTGCTCCCAGTTTGGTAAGTAGATAAATGTTTGACCGCGCAACGCGGGAATGAAGGATGTCACCGAGGATGGCGACCTTCAATCCTTCGATACGACCCTTGTACTCTCTGATGGTTAGCCCATCGAGCAGTGCTTGTGTGGGATGCTCATGCGATCCGTCGCCGGCATTGACGATTGGTGCTTTGCACATTCGCGCCAGGTGCTGCGGAGCACCGGCCATAGAATGCCGGATAACGATGCAATCGGGTGCCATTGCTTCGAGGTTGCGTGCGGTGTCGAGCAGCGTCTCTCCCTTTGTGACGCTGGATGTCGAAACACTCACGTTAACCGCATCGGCTGACAAACGCTTGGCGGCAATTTCGAAGGACGTTCGTGTACGGGTTGAAGGTTCAAAAAACAGGTTGATTACCGTGCGCCCCCTGAGAGCCGGAACCTTCTTTATTTCGCGCAGGGAGATCTCGCGGAACGTTTCTGCGGTGTCGAGCAAATGGGTGATCTCACCCGCAGATAATTCGCGAATACCGAGAAGATGTTGTCGCTGAAAGGTGGTTTGCATTCCTGTACCTTGGACTTGGGACTTTGGTCTTTGTCAACCCGAAGGCCCGGCTGAAGACCAAGGGCCAAAGATTACACACAAAAAAAGCGGCCAACTGGCCGCTTTACTCAACCCGTCTCCGACGGGCGCTCGACGATTACCACACCTTCTTCTTCGTCAAATTCCTGCAGCATCACTTTTATGATCTCGCTCTTCTTAGTTGGCACCAACTTGCCGATGTAGTCAGCTTGTATCGGCAACTCGCGATGTTCTTTACCCCGATCAATCAGTACTGCCAACTGAACGCGCCGCGGCCGACCGAAATCAATCAGCTGGTCCAGCGCAGCGCGTATGGTCCGGCCTGTGTAAAGCACGTCATCGATGAGGACAATGTTCCTGTTCTCGATGTCGCCGGGCAAATCGGTCCGATTCACTACCGGCTTAGCGCCTACGGTCGAAAGATCATCGCGATACAAAGTGATATCAAGTACGCCGACTGGAGGCCTGTAACCCTCGAGGTCCGCAATCTTATCGGCCATCCGCTCAGCGAGTGGAACGCCCCGTCGACGGATGCCCACGAGAAACAAGTCGCCAGCACCATGATTTTCCTCGACGACCTCGGAAGACAGCCGGGCGAGCGCGCGATTGATTCGCGGCCCGTCCATGATGCGAGCTTTTTCGACGAATTCCATGCGAGTCGGGATACTAACAGTGCGGGTTTGTCCGTTGCAAGTTGTCCGTTGTCCGTTGTCCGTTGTTATGACTTTGTCCGCTGATCGAATAACCAAGAACCACAACTGACCATGGACAACGGACAGATCAGATTTGCGCTTCTCCAGTTAGTCTGCTACAAGATAGACCCGCCTGATGCTCTATCGCTCACTGTTGCGCCCGATACTTTTTCGGCTCCCTCCGGAGACAGCGCACGAATTGGCGCTTCAATCTCTCGCCTTCCTGAAACCCAAAAGCGTAAACCGACTCGTCCAACGGCGCTTAAGCACAAAGCCCTTCGGTGAATTGACTCGATTCGGTTTGAAGTTTTCAAATCCGGTTGGTCTCGCTGCAGGTTTCGACAAAGACGGCATTGCCTTACAGCCACTCGCGGCGCTTGGCTTTGGCTTTATTGAAGCTGGCACCGTCACTTATCAAGCCCAACCAGGCAATCCGCGCCCACGACTTTTCCGCCTGGCGAAAGATAATGCGTTGATAAACCGCGCAGGCTTCAATAATGCAGGTGCTGCCGCGTTTGCCGAAAGAGTGTCGCGAATCAAGCTTGATTGTGTGCTCGGCGTCAGTATTGGCAAGAGCAAGATAACTGCAATAGAGGACGCGACTAACGATTACCTGACGAGCTTTGAACTCGTCTACCCCGTTGCCGATTACGTTGCTATCAACGTTAGCTCGCCAAACACTCCCCAACTCCGTGAACTTCAAAAACCGTCGCAGCTATCGTCTTTACTGACGGCCCTGCAAATGCGGAATCAGGAGCTACAACAAAAGTATTCAAGACGTTCACCGATGCCTTTGTTGGTAAAGTTGTCACCTGACATCGAAGAGCCGGATATTGAACGCATCGTTAACGTCATTAATCCGCATGTCGGCGGTATTATCGCCACCAACACGACCATCAAGCGCGATAACCTTCTCACCGACGCTGGGACCATCGCACAAATTGGCGAAGGTGGATTGAGCGGCGCTCCGCTGCGACAAACAGCTACGCAGATGATTGCGAAGCTTTATCGTCTAACCGAAGGGAAGGTTCCGCTCATAGGCGTAGGCGGAATCTTTACAGCCGAGGATGCATGGGAAAAGATCGCAGCGGGCGCGAGCCTCGTACAGCTGTATACGGGATTCATCTACCAGGGTCCGAGCATCGCGAAAGACATTAACGAAGGCCTGGCACGACTACTCACAGCTAATGGTTTAACAACGCTGGACGAAGCGGTAGGTCATCGAGCGAAAGAATTGGAGGGCTAAACTTTGACTGATATGAAAGCAAAGGATCGATTGATAGCAGCACTAGACGTAACGACTGCTGACGAAGCGTTGAAGTTGGTCAATCAACTCGACGGGCAGGTAGGAATGTTCAAGGTCGGGTCGCAGCTCTTCACGTCAACAGGTCCAAGGATTGTTGAAGAGATCATAAGACAAGGCAACAAAGTTTTTCTTGACCTGAAATTTCATGACATCCCGCATCAAGTGAGTGGTGCGATTCGTTCAGCGACTGAGCTGAGAGTTTCAATGCTTACTATTCATGCATCAGGTGGTACCGAAATGATGCGGCGCGCCGCTGAAACAGCAAAGCAGGTCGCAGAACGTGCGGGCATTGCTCCTCCAGCAGTGGTCGCGGTCACAATACTAACCAGCCTGGACTCGAACCTCCTGAATCAAGTCGGTTTCGCCGACGATGCCACCGCAAGTGTCAAACGCTTGGCGTCACTCGCGGCTCTTTCTGGGGTAGACGGCGTCGTAGCGTCGCCGCGGGAGATAACCACCATCCGATCAACCGTTGCGGATAGAGACTTCCTGGTAGTCATACCGGGAATTCGGCCCGCCGTTTCAACGACTGATGCGCCAACGACAACCGACGATCAGAAGCGCGTTGCCACTCCGGCTTTCGCGGTAGCTGAAGGCGCATCTTATTTGGTCGTCGGGCGACCAATCACCGCGGCGCCTGATCCTGCGAGGGCAGCGCAGCAAATCGTCGCTGAGATGGAAGTCAGGGCGGTATCAATGTAAGGAACTGTTTAGGGGCTGTAGCGTGTAGTATCTGTCCTCGTGGGATCTGCCCCACTATCTTGTATTTGCTCTGATTTCCGTTTTGAAACTATTATGCGACGGTGAATCTCAGTTTGAATCGGCCCGCTTACCCCATCCTAGCAATTCTTTTCCTCGCTTCATTTTTTCCGGTTCTCGGTCAGGACGGAGCGGGAGCGCTTCCCTTGTCGAATTCGCCTTACAAAGTTGGCGAGCGCCTGACCTACATAATCTCGTATTCAAGTTTTTCTTCAGCGGCCCACGTGCAAGTGCAGGTTTTATCACGCGGAAACTTCGGCGGCCGCGACGCGATTCAACTTCAAGGTCAGGTCAAGACAACTGAGTTAATAAACGTAGCCCTCATTGCACTAAACAACGACTACACGACATTCATAGATCCCCGAACAGGTCTGCCGTTTCGTTCTCAACAGGTGACTCGCGATGCGATCAGTTCAAGCGAGAGTTTTCACGACTTTAGTCAAACAACCGGCGATCCTGCCGGTCAAAAGCAGGCAACGATACCGGGCACTTTTGATTTTCTCTCAGTCTTCTACCGACTGCGCTCGTTGCCTTTAACAAACGGCAGCAAATACACATTGAAGGTGTGGACAGAAACAGAAGAGTATCAAATCGAACTTCGTGTGACAGGTAACGAGGTCGTCAGAACAAATATCGGCAACTTTAATTCGATAGCTACGGAGGTGCGCGTATCAAGTAGTTCTCAAACTTACAAGATTAAGGCCCGGTTCAGTGAAGACGACCGACACGTTCCAGTTCTCTTAACCGCAAAAGTGCGCGGTGGTGAGATTAGAGCCGAACTTGCAGGGTCGATGTTTGTCGAGCCACCACCCGCCCCGGCTGCAACGCCAACAGCCCAGCCAGCACCAACGCCACGACCGGCTGCGCCTGAAACACCTCCTGCACATGTTGAGAATTGGCCATTCACTGTTGGAGAGGAACTCAACTATCGAGTGTTTCTCGGCGACAGCAACGCGCCCGCTGGTACTGCCACGTTTCAGGTGCGCGGTCGTTCACGATATTTCGAACGCGATGGACTATTGCTTACGGTGAAGGCACAAACCACGGGAACAGTGGCGCGGTTGTTTCTCGCTAACGACGAGATAAAAACATACGTCGACCCAAAAGCATTACTGCCCTATCGAACGGAATTGAATCTCGTAGAAGGCAAGAGGCGGAAGAACCAGACACTCACGATTAATCAGGACACTGGCGCCGCAACGACGAGCGGCGGGCAACGCATCTCTATCCCCATCGGCACCCATGACTATCTGTCATTCTTTTATGCGCTACGCACTTTCAACCTTGCTCCTCAGCGACGCAACGCCATATCAATTTTGATAGAAGACGCCCCGAAGACTCTTGTTATCACTGCACTCAAACGCGAGATGATTGGCCTTGGCCAGCAGACACTTCCTGCGATTCCCTTGACGTTGACGACTCCGGAAGATCCACAAAACGACAAATATCAATTGCGAATATGGGTCAGTGACGACCGGCGACGGTTGCCGTTGAGAATTACGGCAAACACGGAGCTGGGTCCAATACGTGCGGATCTGATCATCCTTCCGACAGTCTCGCAGTAATCACGGCAATCGATTTGGTGCTAGCACCCTGTGTGGGGACAGCCTGCCGCGGAAAACGGCCGACTGAAATTGAAATCTATTTTCAACTACGCTATACTCCTCCCCGCTCGCTTTCCGTCTTGCCGGTTCGAGCCTGGTCCCAAAGGAAAATTCACAATGCTTAATTCTTTCATAATCGTCTTGCGTGAGGGCTTTGAGTCGTTTTTGCTGGTTGCCATCATTCTGTCGTTCCTAAAAAAAACCGGCCACAAGTGGCTCGCCTCTTCGGTTTACGTCGGAATCATCCTGGCTCTCGCCACCAGCGCCGGCCTCGGCTATTTCCTGAAAATCGGTGTCGACGATTACGTTTTGATCGACACCTTCGGAACAACTCTCGGCGGCTCGATAGGCCAGTTCTTCAACAATGAAGCGCTTCGAGAGGCGATACTGGGCGTTGTCGCCATAATTATGGTCGCCTCGCTTGTGATTTACATGTGGCGCACCGGTCCAAAGATCCAACAGCGAATGCGTGAACGTTTGACGCAGGTGTCGTCGAGGAAATCTCGAGTGGCTGCTCTAGCCGGCGTTTTCCTGTTTACGTTCCTAATGATCACACGTGAAGGAATGGAGACCGCATTGCTGCTCCTACAAGTGCGTGATGGTCAGGTAGTAATCGGCGCCGTACTTGGCCTCGTCGCAGCTGGAGCTTTCGCCTGGGCCTGGGCACGGTTCGGTCACACTATTAACCTGAGGCGTTTCTTCCAGGTGACCGGGATCTTCCTTTTACTGTTCATGATCCAGGTCGGCATCTATTCCTTTCACGAATTTGCGGAGGCTGGCTTGCTGCCAAACAGTGATCTACTGCACGAAGCGACTGAAAAGCTGTCACCCGATGGACTTTACGGAAAATGGTTTTCGGTGGTAATGGTCGCTGTTTGCGGACTGTGGCTTTTGGTCGGTTGGCTAACGGACCGGGTCCAATCAACTTCACGAACAAGCAGAACGCCGCTCACTGAAGCAGGTCGCTGAAACGATTCGTAGGCATCTAATTGTCGGGGCGCCCTCCTCCGTGACCGCCCTTTTCGTTTCCTTCCAAACAACCGGGGGCAAAGGAGGGCCGCCGCCGCCCCTACAAATCACTTCTTAAAATGTGCAGCTAACTCTCGTTTTAGAAGTTTGCCCGTTGGTCCTTTTGGGATCTCATTAACGAAGCGGATGGTCTTAGGGCACTTGTAGTCAGCAAGTTGCTCCCTGCAAAAACTGACAATCTCATCTTCCGTTACCGATGCATTTTCTTTCAGCACAATGAAGGCTGCCACATCTTCGCCGTATAGTTGATCAGGTATGCCGACCACCGCAGCGGCGGCAACTGAAGGATGTTGATAGAGCACTTCGTCGATTTCGCGTGGATAGATATTTTCTCCTCCGCGAATGATCATGTCTGACTTCCGATCGACGATATAGAAGAACCCATCTTTGTCGCGATAGCCAACGTCGCCAGTGTGAAACCAGCCGTTGCGAAATGCTGTTTCCGTAGCGTCAGGATTCTTGTAATAGCCCTTTAAAATGTTTTCGCCTCTTAGGACAATCTCTCCCAGAGTTTCGTCAGGTACTTCCCTGTCCCCGTCGTCGACAACCATCATCTCGTTTCCAATCGGTAAGCCGCACGATCCCGGTCGTCTTGTCTGATCTGGTGGATTGAAAGTTGACCGACAAGTCGATTCAGACAAGCCGTATCCCTCGATCACAAGGCAGTTAAATGTCTCTTCGAATCTTTTTAAGACTTCTGCGGGTACCGGCGCCGATCCACACATGGCAAAGCGCAACTGATCGGTCTTCAAACCGTCAGGTACTCCATCAGGATAAGTCGTCAATAACATCGACAGCATCGTTGCGACTGAACCAAAAGAGGTTATTTGATACTCGGAAATGATTTCCCAGAACCGGCTCGCGGAGAACTTCGGACTAATTACAGTTGAGCCACCCGCATAAAGCGCTGCCATCGTCGTTACTGAAACGGCGTTCATGTGAAACAGCGGCATGATGGTCAGCAGACGATCGCTCGGTGTGAATTTAAGCCACTCGCTTATCTGTCGCGCGTTTGCAATTAGATTGCCGTGAGTCAGCAAGCACCCTTTTGGTTTGCCGGTTGTACCTGAGGTGTAAATGATGATGGCTTCATCATCTGCATCGAATTGTTCATCCGTCAGTGCGGGCGTTAACGAAGTGGCAAACTCCGCCGTTGCTTCCGCCACATCATCGAAAGCAATAACCGATTCGAGCGCGGGGAGCTCCGCTCGAATTTCGTTTATCGACCCGACAAATTGCGATTTCACGAGCAAAGCCTTCGCTTCTGAGTTACCGAGAATGAAGACCATTTCGTGAGGCTTCAATAGCGAGTTGACTGGACCAGCTATCGCGCCGATCTTCCAGCATGCCAGGTAAGCAATGATGTACTCGGCGCTGTTAGGCATCAACAGACTAACAACGTCGCCCTTCTTTATTCCGCGTTGACGCAACATAGCGGAGACTCGGTTAACGATGATGTTGAATTGCCTGTACGTGAAGCGTCGACCATCAGCTTCGGAAAACAGGAACTCCTTGTCCGGTGCGGCGGCAACTCGATCTTCAAGCAGAGATCTCAAATCATTTGGCGGAATGTTCTGAGGTGTGGTCATGTCAGGACATTAGCCTACCACGTCGCGTTGCGCAGTTGGGAAGGGGTAAGCGGTAACCAGTCAAGTTTGAATGGTGCAGTCGGGAAGGGGGCAAGCGGAGATAGATTCAATTCACACAGGCGGCAAAAAGCGCGCCCCCGCTGACACCTAACGCAATTTCAACGAACATCTGTATATTCACAGATCAATGCGAGCCAACGACATACAACTTAAAGGACTCAACGCTGAACAGATCGACCGTCTTCTCCCCCAAGGCCTCATATCACTTTGCTGGCGCGGCAGTGTTGCTCACGGGAGCAACTGGAAGAGCAGCTGGTTTCGTTTGGCATTGACCCGGATTCATGCGATGCAGGCCACTCACTGAAACACTTAGATGGTCAGCCATTCGTCGCCGCTACAACGGAGATGATGGAAGTCGTAAAGCGCTTTCGTGGCGAGCGCCGACGTTTCTACAGCGGCGGCTATATGGGCAAGAAGCGACGCGAGTTGGTGCGACGTTTCGGATACGATGCAAAGAACGCCGCTCATCTGATTCGACTCTTGCGAATGAGTATTGAGTTTTTGACTGAAGGGACGTTGTATGTCGAACGCGCTGATGCGGTTGAGCTACTCGACATCAAGGGTGGTGCATGGCCTTTGGAGAAAGTGAAAGCTGAAGCTGAAAGATTGTTTCAACTCGCGCAGGAAGCATACGTTCGTTCTTCTTTGGCACCAGAACCAGATCGCGAGCGGGCCGAGCGTCTATGTGTTGAGATCATTTCCGAATACCACGGCTTGCAACTTTCTCGATGAGAGCTGAGATCTCCAATGTGAGATGCCAAGACATCATATTCCATCTTGATTTGAGTCTGATGTGACTTAGCGGGGGCGCGCTTTCTTGCCGCTAGGGTGAATTGAATCTATCTCCGCTTGCCCCCTTCCTAACTGCGCTTTCCCGGAAGTTGAATCTATCTCCGCTTGCCCCCTTCCAACTGCGCTTTCCCGGAAGTTGAATCCATCTCCGCTTGGCCCCTTCCTGACTGCGCGATTCAAACTTGCTCCCTTCCTGACTGCGGATTACTATTTGGCGCGCGTTCAAGCTAATCACCTAACTACTTCCCGAAGCATTATTCTTTATGACCACATACCAGAATTTCATCGGCGGCAAATGGATCAAATCCACTTCTTCGAAATCAGCGCCCAATACGAACCCCGCAAACACCGACGACGTCATTGGCAACATCCCTTTAGCAAGTCGAGATGAAGCTCGCCAGGCAGTTGAAGCGGCAGTCGAGGCGTTTCACCGTTGGCGTTCAACCCCAGCACCAACGCGGGGTCGTATCGTCGCTCAAGCCGCCAGGCTCCTTGAGAAAAACAAAGAGGAACTCGCACAAACACTAACCCGCGAGGAGGGCAAGACGATTGCTGAATCTCGTGGTGAACTGCAGCGATCAATCAACGTCGCCGATTTTTGTGCGGGCGAATCGCGACGATTAACCGGCGAAACGATTCCTTCGGAGTTGCCTCTGAATTTCGCTTATACAATCAAGCAGCCTCTGGGTGTCGTCGCCTGTGTCACACCGTGGAATTTCCCGGTCGCCATACCTGTTTGGAAAATCGCGCCGGCTTTGGTCGCAGGCAACACAGTGGTATTCAAACCCGCAACACTTACTCCAGCGACCGCAACTCGAATCGTCGAACTCTTCCAAGAAGCCGGCATTCCACCAGGGGTATTGAACCTCGTTCTGGGCTCCGGTTCCGAAGCAGGCGATGAGATTATCAATCACCCGGCAGTTAAGGCTGTTTCGTTCACAGGTTCCAACGGTGTCGGCATCCGTTTGTATGAACAAGCTTCAAGCCGCGGAGCGAAGGTTCAGTGCGAGATGGGTGGTAAAAACCCGGTCGTCGTGCTTGAGGACTGCGATATTGAACTCGCCGTCGAGTCGACAGTTCAGGGAGCATTTGGTTCGACTGGACAAAGGTGCACCGCAACTAGCCGCGCTGTTGTCGTGAATCAGATCGCAGATGAATTCGTCGCGCGAACTGCAAAACGCGCGCAGTTGATGCGTATCGGTGCCGGAAACGATCCTCAAACTGAGATGGGACCAAGTGTCGATGAGAACCAGTTCAAGACGGTGCTGAGATACATTGACATTGGTCGTGAGGATGGCGCCACGATGGTTTGCGGAGGCGAACGCGTTACAGGTGACGGTTTTGATAAGGGCTACTTCGTCAAACCAACGTTGTTCGATCACGTCACGCCTGATATGCGCATTGCTCGCGAAGAGATTTTTGGTCCCGTCTTGTCTGTATTGCGGGTAAAGGATTTCGATGAAGCAATGCAGGTGGCGAACGATTCTGAATACGGTTTATCGTCGTCGATCTTTACGAACGACGCTTCACGCATCTTCCGCTTTGTCGATGAAATTGAAACAGGGATGACGCACATCAACTCGCCCACAACTGGCGGCGAAGCACACATACCATTTGGCGGTATCAAGGGCACGGGCATTGGCGATCGCGAGCAGGGGTCGACCGCCCTCGACTTCTACACCGATCTCAAAGTCGTTTACGTCGACTACACCGGCCGAAAGCGCGAGGGCAATCTCTATTAAAGAATTACCTGGTAAGTTCGGAGGACATTTTGAAGCCCCCTTCATTGCTTGCGATTCTTCTTCTGCTCTGTGCAAACAGCGTCGTAGCTGCACAGCCTAACCAAAGCGTTTACACCAGTGTCGATCCAAAGCAATGTCGCACGATTAAATCGACCGGAGAAGAGGGTGGATCTTACGAAGGACGATGTCGAGGCGTGGCGGGCTACAATTTGATCGTCGAAGAAGGCGACCTTCGGACTAACATGAAAGTCGTTGCGCCCGGCGGCAGCGTCCGATCGCTCGACCTGTGGACTGTCGTGAGTTCGGCATTCTCGAGTCTTGGACCCAAAGTCGAATGGCGCATGGCGAAGCGCGCAGGAAGATCTACTCCGGTCGCGCTGATCATACGTTACATCGCAAGCGAGAATGTAGATAATCCTAACAAACCAACGTCGTATCTGGCAGTTGCGAAGATCACCTCCTCGGAGACGTGCATCACAGACAAGATTCTCCCCGGACCCAATGCAAATACGGACGCGCGTCGCGCAGCCGACGCCGCCGCAACCAAGGGCTGCCTTAAAAAATAGCTATGTTTAATAATCGGAAGTCACTCGTACTTACCGCGCTTGTCTGCCTCCGACATAGCTAAATAACGCAGACACCAAGGAACGATAAATGAAGACGCTGATACGAAATGGACGCGTGATTACCGCCGTTGATGATTACAAAGCCGACATCCTTATCGAGGATGAACGTGTTTCTGTTATTGGCAGTAAGCTCGACATCGAAGCTGATCGCGTTATTGATGCTTCCGGAAAGTTAGTAATCCCGGGCGGTATCGATCCTCACACCCACATGGAACTTCCGTTCGGCGGCACTGAATCATCTGACGACTTTCGCACGGGCACAATCGCGGCAGCGCACGGCGGCACGACGAGCATCATCGACTTTGCCGTGCAGTACAAAGGTCAATCGCTAATCCAGGGGCTAGACAACTGGCACAAGAAGGCCGAAGGCAAGACGGCGATTGATTACGGGTTTCATCTGATTACCACTGAACTCGAAGATAAGCAGATCGAAGAGCTCTACACGGCAATGGATGAAGGCGTGACCAGTTTCAAAATGTTCATGGCCTATCCCGGAGTATTCCTCGTCGACGATGCAACGATCTTCCGCGCAATGTCGGCAGCCGGAGCACGCGGTGGACTGATCTGCATGCATGCGGAAAACGGGATCGTCATTAACGAGATAATTAAGCGCGCTCTCGCAAAAGGTCACACGGCACCAAAATACCATGCGCTAACCCGACCGACCGTCGCCGAGGCTGAAGGTGTGCATCGCGCAATCGCGATCGCCGAAATGGCGGAGTCGCCTGTTTATATTGTTCATCTCTCCTGCGCGGACGCACTGAATCAGGTGCGTCAAGCCCGCGACCGCGGCATTCCTGCTTTTGCCGAAACGTGTCCGCAGTATTTATTCCTCTCCATCGACAACTACGATGAACCAGGTTTTGATGGTGCGAAGTATGTGATGACGCCGCCACTTCGTGAGAAGTCCAATCAGGCCGAGTTGTGGAAAGGTTTGAAGATGGACGATCTGCAAGTTATCTCCACCGACCATTGTCCATTCTGCATGAAAGAGCAGAAGGAGCTGGGTCGCGACGACTTCACTAAGATTCCGAACGGCGCGCCAGGCGTGGAGAATCGAG
The DNA here is from genome assembly GCA_035457565.1 of Pyrinomonadaceae bacterium. GTDB lineage: Bacteria > Acidobacteriota > Blastocatellia > Pyrinomonadales > Pyrinomonadaceae > PSRF01. The sequence goes on from DATIBJ010000107.1 coordinate 35,611, forward strand.
TGCCGCTGATCTACAACGGCGGTGTGGTTGAAAATCGGATTAGCTTGAATCGGTTTGTTGAGCTGACCTCTACGGCGGCTGCGAAAATGTTTGGTTTGTTCCCGAAGAAAGGGACGATTGCCGTGGGATCGGACGCCGACATTGTGATCTTCGACGGCGAGAAGGAGCAAACGCTCAGTCTGAAGACCAGCCATATGAACGTCGATTACAACGCGTACGAAGGCAAGAAGATCAAAGGCGTTGTGGAAGCCGTACTGTCCCGGGGGAAACTGGTGGTCGAAAATGGGAACTACAAAGGGAAACCAGGCGATGGAAGATTTCTCAAACGTGGCACGTGTGTGGCTGTGTAAGGATGAGGCATGAAGGATGAAAAAACTCAACCCTTCATCCTTCATCCCTCATCCTTCATAGCTTGTAACCGTGTGACGCTTGTCTTACTATGCGCCCTGCCTGACTCGCCCTTAACTTCATTCGGAGATAACGACTCATGTTTGCTTCCCTTATCCTCTTCGTATGTCTGTTCTTCCAACCTGGGCAAGGTCGACAAGGTCAACCGCCCGCTCAACAACCTTCTCCGTCACCGGCAACCACCTCGACTGGTCAAGCTGGCCCAGGTGGGCGAGCGCAAGCCCAACCGTCGCCTTCTCCGGAAGAAACACCAGTTGTAACCAAGCATGAGATCCGCGCCGGTAGTCGCGTCCTTCGCTACACTGCGACGACCGGCATGATGCCGATCAAGAATCGCGAAGGTGAAACTGAAGCGCGCATGTTCTTCATGGCTTACACGCTTGATGATGCGGGCAACCGCAATCGCCGGCCACTCACGTTCTCTTTTAATGGTGGACCAGGCTCAGCTTCCGTGTGGCTGCACCTCGGAGCAATTGGGCCGAAGCGCGTCAAGATGAATGCCGACGGATCTATGCCCGCGCCACCTTACGAACTCGTTGATAACGATCAAACGTGGCTCGCAGGCAGCGACTTGGTGTTCATCGATCCTGTAGGAACCGGTTATAGCCGTGCCGCCAGACCTGACCTCGCGTCGAGATTTTTCGGACTTGCCGGTGACATCGAATCAGTCGGCGAGTTTATTCGGATGTACCTGACGCGCAACGAACGTTGGACTTCACCTTTGTTTCTAGCAGGCGAGAGTTATGGAACGACACGGGCATCTGCGTTATCGGAGTATCTGATCCAACGCGGCATCGCTCTTAACGGCATTATGCTGATCTCGACGATCATGAATTTCGAGACCACAAACTTTGCTGCTGGTAACGATTTACCCTACGCGCTCTATCTTCCGTCTTACGCAGCCACAGCCTGGTATCACAAGAAGTTGCCTTCCGATCTTCAATCGAAGTCAGTGCAGCAAATCGTTGCTGAAGTGGAGCAGTGGGCGGGAACCGATTATTTGATCGGGCTGCAAAAAGGTAATCAATTAACGTCGCAGGAGCGCCAGGAGCTCAGCAATAAGTTAGCGCGATACACAGGACTGGATTCTCGTTTCGTGGACAACGCCAACCTGCGCGTTTCGCTGAACCTGTTTCGCAAAGAACTGCTGCGCAATGAAAAGCGTTCTATCGGTCGACTCGACGCCAGGTTCAAGGGTTACGATGCGAACCTTGCCACTGATAGTCCGGAATTCGACGCGAGCGAAACTGCAATCAGACCGCCGTACACATCTACTTTTAACAACTACGTTCGGTCTGAACTCGGATACAAGAGCGATCTGGAGTACTACATTCTGGGTGGCGGAATAACGTCACCCTGGAACTGGGGCACTAACAATAACTATGTCGATACCAGCGTCGCCTTACGGACCGCCCTCGCCCGCAATCCGTATTTGAAGGTGTTCGTGGCTATGGGCTACTACGACATGGCCACACCTTACTTCGCGGCCCACTACACGCTACAGCACATCAGTTTGGATCCGGCGTTACTTAAGAACATCTCGACCAGTTACTACGAAGCTGGACACATGATGTACATCGACGAAAAGTCGTTGAGTAAACTTCGCTCGGACGTAGAAAAGTTCATGCAAGACTCGACGCGGCGTTAGCTTCTTTGGAGTGCTCCGACCGGTCGGCGCTTTTTACTGGCATTGATAGATAGGCCCAAGCGGTGACAGGTCACCGCAGTCCACGGTTCGAGACGTTACATGTCAACTCAATCGGTGCAGCTTTCACAACGCGATTTCGAAGAACTTCAAGAAGACGTTTCACACAGCCCACTCTGGAACAAGGATCTTGCGCCCACCACGATAAAGCAACGGACGTGGTCAACGTGGAACATTGCTGCACTATGGATTGGCATGAGTGTAGTGATCACAACTTACACACTGGCGGGCGGCTTTATTGAAGCAGGGATGAATTGGTGGCAGGCGATGATTACGATTCTGCTGGGCAATTCTATCGTGCTGATGCCGATGATTCTCAACGCGCACGCCGGGACAAAATACGGCGTTTCGTTCCCCGTTCTAAGTCGGGCAGCCTTTGGAACGAAGGGGGCGAACGTGCCGGCGATGTTGCGAGCGATCGTGGCTTGCGGCTGGTTCGGGATTCAAACCTGGATCGGTGGCGCCGCGCTAGATGCACTCTTCGGTGTCATCTCGCCGAGTTGGAATAATCTGTTTGGTGGCGCAAGTTTATTGGGAGTAGATATACATACATGGCTCACCTTTTTTCTGTTTTGGGGTATCCAGGTTTTTATCATTATGAAGGGTGTGGAAGGGATCAAGTACCTTGAAACATGGTCTGCTCCACTATTACTGCTCGGGGGCGTGGCGGTTCTAGTTTGGGCATCGCGGCGCGCAGGTGGGTTGGGCTATGTGTTGCACCAATCGGCGGCCCTGCAGAGGCAACACAATAATTTCTGGCACATATTTCCTGGCGCACTGACGGCGTCCGTGGGGTATTGGGCAACGCTTAGTTTGAACATTCCTGATTTTACCCGTTATGCGCGCTCACAGAAGTCGCAGATGCTCGGACAAGCATTGGGACTGCCGTTGACAATGACCGCTTTTGCTTTCATCGGCGTGGCGGTTACGAGTGCAACGTTGCTGATATACGGAGTTGCAATTCCAAATCCTGTCGATTTGATGGCTCGTTTCGACAGTGTCGCTATTATTCTGTTTGCAACCGCAGTGATCTTTACTGCGCAATTGACGACGAATATGGCAGCAAACGTGGTATCGCCCTCGAACGACTTCTCAAATCTAAATCCCAAACTCATTTCGTATGTGACTGGCGGTCTAATCACAGCAGTTATCGGTGTGCTCATGATGCCATGGAAACTTATGTCGTCGATGGGCGCATACATATTCACCTGGCTGATTGGCTACTCTGGATTAATGGGTGCTATCGCAGGAATCCTTATTTGCGACTACTGGGTCCTGCGTAACCGACGGCTGGATCTCGCGGATCTATTCAAGACAAATGGAGTCTACAGTTATTCGGACGGAGTGAATTGGCGGGCGATAATTGCTCTGACCTTCGCGGTGGCGCCGGTTGTCCCAGGCTTCGTACGGGCGGCCGTGACTCCGGGGGGACAGATCCCCGATCCAAACTTCTTCGACACGATGTATACCTACGCCTGGTTCGTTACCTTTGGACTGGGGTTCATCATATACTACCTACTCATGAGTGGTCAGATCCGACGCAGCTGATTCGCTGCAACTCAACGTCATCAGTTTCAGCGCCCATTTTTCTTTGTTTCTGTCGGACATTTTGAAGGGAGAGTGTTGATGTCACGTATCGTCAAATGCGGCCTTATCCAGTGTTCCAACGCCGCGCCTACGGACCTGCCGATTGAGGATATAAAGCGGTTGAATATTGAGAAACACTTGGGGTTCATCGAACAAGCTGGCCAGCAAGGCGTGCAAATTCTCTGCATGCAAGAGGTATTTACGACTCCCTACTTTTGCGCTGAACAACAAACGCGCTGGTATGAAGCAGTCGAGCGCATTCCCGATGGGCCAACTGTACGTTTACTTCAGGAGGTCGCCAAGGAGCACGGCATGGTGATCATCGTGCCGATCTATGAAGAAGAGATGACCGGCATCTACTACAACTCGGCGGCAGTGATTGATGCTGATGGGAAATACCTCGGCAAGTATCGCAAGAACCACATCCCACATGTTAATCCAGGATTCTGGGAGAAGTTTTATTTCCGTCCAGGTAATCTTGGCTATCCAGCCTTTGACACGGCTTACGCACGCATCGGTGTTTACATTTGCTATGACCGTCATTTTCCGGAGGGCGCGCGCATACTCGGACTGAATGGGGCAGAGATCGTTTTCAATCCTTCAGCTACCGTAGCGGGCTTATCAGAGTATCTATGGAAACTTGAGCAACCGGCGCATGCTGTCGCGAACGGATATTTTGTCGGTGCAATCAATCGCGTGGGCCACGAGCTGCCGTGGGACATCGGTGAGTTTTACGGGCAAAGCTACTTCTGCGATCCGCGCGGACAAATTGTGGCGCAGGCGCCTAGAGATGAAGACGCACTGATAATTGCCGATCTGGATCTCGACAAGATTCGCGAAGTGCGAAATACCTGGCAGTTCTTCCGCGATCGAAGACCCGATTCGTATGGTGCGTTGGTAGCGGACTGAAGGCATTTCCGATTGTCGATTGATGATTGAAAGCATTGCCGATTGCCAATTGCCAATTGCCGATTGGACGATGCTGTGAATTGAGTGTTTTACTGCGATTGAACCCAACCGTGTGTTGTGATTTCCAATCGGCAATTGACAATCGGCAATCGGCAATCGGCAATAATTTAACGGAGTGTCACATGGATCTCTCAATCACCGTCAACGGCATAAAGTTTCCCAACCCGTTTCTCCTTGGTTCGGGGCCCCCAGGAACTAATGCGCGTGTGCTCGCAAAATCGTTTGACGCCGGTTGGGGTGGAGCTGTCGCGAAGACCGTCAGTCTTGAATCAGCGAAAGTGGTCAACGTCGTTCCGCGCTACGGCAAACTCCGTTCACGCGCTAACGGCGAAGTAATCGGCTTCGAAAACATCGAGTTGATTTCCGATCGACCTATCGACGTCTGGCTCGACGAGTTTCGTCAGGTCAAAAAAGAGTATCCAAACAACATCCTGATCGCTTCGATCATGGAGGAATACGAGAAGAGTCGCTGGCAGGAATTGACGCGCATGGTCCAGGACACCGGAGTCGACGCGTTTGAATTGAACTTCTCCTGCCCACACGGCATGACGGAACGAAAGATGGGTTCCGAGATGGGCGAACATCCTGACCTGACTGAAGAAGTGACCGGCTGGGTGACGGAAGTCGCGAAGATTCCTGTTTGGGCCAAAATGACCCCGAACATTACGAACATCCGCGAACCCGCTCTCGCTGCGGTGCGCGGTGGCGCCAATGGTATATCCGCAATAAATACGATTCTGTCCGTCATCGGTGTCGATCTCGAAACGCTGCGACCCATGCCGACAGTCGAGGGTTACGCAGTTCCGGGAGGTTATTCAGCACAGGCTGTCCGGCCGATTGCGCTGCGCATGGTGAGTCAACTCGCGCTTGGTCTACCTGAAGAAGTTTCTCTTAGCGGCATCGGCGGGATCGAGAACTCGCATGATGCACTGGAGTTCTTTCTTTTGGGCTCGTCAACTGTGCAGATCTGCACAGGCGTAATGCTGCAAGGCGTTACGATGGTTGATGAATTGAAAGAAGGTGTTGAGAAGTTTTTGGTCGATAAGGGTTTCAATTCAGTGCAGGAGATCGTTGGTAAGAGTCTTCCCTACTTCTCGACGCACATGGATCTGGTGCAAAGAATGAAAGCGGCAAAGCGAACGAAGGCCGGTGAAGCAAGCCGCGATAATGAGTGGGCTCAAAAGGACATCACTGAAAAAACAGCTGAATTAACCTCGAACTAAAAGGAGTATCCACAGGTTACGCGGATTGCACAGATCTGTGTAGTCTGCGTAATCTGCGGATATTCTTTTGTCTTAGATCTCAAATTCAGCAACAACTGGCGCGTGATCTGACGGTCGCTCCCATTTACGCGGATCTGGGTCAATCCAGGTTCTTAAATTGCGTGACACCAGAGGATCGCTGATCCAAACGTGGTCGATCCGCAGTCCGAGGTTTCGGCGAAACGCGCCGGCACGATAGTCCCACCACGTATAATACCCGCCCGCCTCAATGTGCTGCCGAAACGCATCGGTGAATCCCCAGTCTTTTATGTTACGAATGGCATCGCGCTCCGTCTGGCTAAACATGATTCGTCCTTGCCATAGCCGTGGATCATGGACGTCGCGTTCCTCGGGTGCGACATTGAAGTCACCGCAAAGGATCACCGGCGAACTCTTGTCATAGTGTGCATCCAGAAATGCGCGCAGACGTCGTAACCAATTCAACTTGAACTCATATTTTGCGGAACCAACCCGCTCGCCATTCGGAATGTAAACGTTCACGATTCGAATACCGCCGACAGTTGCCGCCAACAACCGTGATTGAATGACTGGGTCCTGATCGTCAGGGTAGCCTCGCTGGATCACGTCGCAGGGATTGCGCGAGAGGATTGCGACGCCGTTGTAAGATTGCTGCCCAAACATCAAACACTGGTAGCCGAGCTTCTCGAAATCTTCGCGGGGAAACTTGTCGTCAGTGCACTTTGTTTCCTGCATACAAAGCACATCAGGTTTTGTTTGTTCGAGCCAGCGAGTGACATTAGGAAGGCGCGCGAGAATGGAGTTGACGTTCCAGGTAGCGATTAGCATCTACAGTCTTAGTAAGTACAAACAGAAGGAATCATTGGTCATATATCATTTGACATTCATCATTTGTTATTTAGGCCTCGCAGGAACGAACTCATTACTGGGACCAACCGAGTTGCAGGCAGGCCTAAATGACAAAATGATAAATGTCCCGAATGATATATGACCAATGATTGGTCTTTTTGGTTCAGACACTTGCGAGCAGTCCGGCTATCAGCGCTCCTCTGCGCGGAATGTCATCAAGCTCAATGTGTTCGTGCGCTGCGTGCGCACCGTCGCCACTAATCCCGAGGCCGTCGAGCACTGGAATTCCCAATGCCGCCAGGAAATTGCCGTCCGAAGCACCCCCGACTTGAGTTTCGCCAAGATCAAAATCAACCCTGCTTGCTATCGCACGCGCTTTTTGAAAAAGCTCAGCGACGGCCGGAGTTCGTTCTAAGGGTGGGCGATTGATTCCACCTGACACGAACACTTTCGTTCGTTCATCTATGGGCTGGAGGCTCGTGAGTATTCTTTCAATCTCCTGCGATTCAGCCTCAGTTGAGAACCGCACGTCGATCTCGCCTTCAGCTTCAGCTGCAACAACGTTCGATCTAGTACCGCCGCGAATCACGCCGACGTTCACGGTGATTCCGGATCCCGCTTGGTTCAATGCGTAAAGCCGTTCCGTTTGGCGAGCGAGTTCCAGAATCGCACTAGCGCCCTTCTCAGGATCGAGACCAGCATGCGATGCCTTGCCCTCAACCTTGATCGCAAAAATGCCTGTGCCCTTCCGACCTGTTTTCACTCTGCCACCACTCGCCGGTGGCTCCATCACGAGCGCGGCCTTGGGCTTTTCACTCTTGGCGATCTTTTCCATCAACGGCCAGCCGGAATAACTGCCGACCTCTTCGTCGCAAGTGAGTACGAGTGTCACACCGTTAGCGGGAGCAACACCTAATTCATCAAAGCCACGCAGCACCTCGATCGCGAGTGCGCAGTTGGCTTTCATATCGAACGTGCCTGGTCCATACATGCGGTTGTTTTCAATTCTCACTGGCCGCTGAGTTAATGAGCCACGGGCATGAACGGTATCCGTATGGCCGACCAGCATGACTTGACCGCTCGGTTGTTGATTATGGAACGCACGAATGACCAGATGTTCACCGAAGCCGGGAACTTCAACTCTTTCGACTTCAGTCACACAACGGATTTTGTTAGCGGCGTTTGCGAGGATATCGACAACCGCTCGACTTCCCGCGGGATCGCCAGATGGAGATTCCTCCGACACGATTTCGGCGATGAACGCTTCAATTTGAGATTGTCGATCGGAGAAGTAGTTATGTAGTTTGAGAATTAGCTCTGATGACGCCGTCATGCGTTGACCTGAACGTAACTATTTGCGAATCGTCTCTTTTCTGACTGTCAGTCTTTCGATTCGACCGACGTTCACTTCGAATCCTAGTCCTGGTTTCTGCGGTGGAGTAATCGTACCCCTTGAGCTCACCATCACCGATGGCTCGATGATATCCTCTTCCCAATAACGCGCGCTCGCCGAAACATCACCCGGCAAAGTAAATCCAGCGAGAGTCGACATCGCAATGTTGTGCCCGCGGCCGATTCCCGATTCCAGCATTCCGCCACACCACACGGGAATCTGATGGGAGCGTGCGATTTCTTCAACGCGCTTCGCCTCGGCATGACCACCGACGCGACCGAGTTTTACATTGATAATACGGCACGCGGCTAAACCGATTGCGTTCTTAGCCGCCGCCGGGGTCTGAATCGACTCATCGAGGCACACTGGCGTCTTAATCTGTCGCTGAAGTTCGGCATGATCAAAGATGTCGTCGTGGGCTAACGGCTGTTCTACCATCATCAGATTAAACCTATCGAGCTCCTTAAATAGTGCTAGATCGACGAGCGTGTAAGCGGAGTTCGCGTCACCCGTCAATCGAATGTCCGGAAACACTTGCCGCACACGCTCCACGATATTCAAATCCCAACCGGGCTTGATCTTGATCTTAATGCGCTGATAACCCGCATCGACCTCTTTGCGAATCTTATCAAGCAGGATCTCTGGACTGTCCTGGATTCCGATCGAAACGCCGCAAGCAATCTCATTTTGCGAACCACCGAGATGTTTCCACAGCGGGACCGCTGCCTTCTTCGCTTCAAGATCCCAGCAGGCAGTTTCGATCGTAGCTTTCGCCATCCGGTGCCCGCGAACTGGCCGCATCAATGAAAACGCTTGCGCGGCATTCTCGATACGTTCGCCAACGACCATTGGAGCAAGAAACTCTTGGAGTGTCGACCATGCGTTGTCAGTCCACTCATAGCTGTAGAACGGACCTTCACCCGCTGTGCATTCTCCCCAGCCTTCTGCCCCATCCGAATCTGTAACACGAGCGAGAATGATTCGACGTTCAGTCGTGCGGCCAAAGCTTGTTTCGAAGAAATGAATTAAGGGCAGGCGTATTTCGCGCAGTTCGATCGACTGGATTAGCAAGGGATGGGCATGTCTCCTTTTTCCTCCACGCATTATGCCTGTAAACAGCCAGTCAGTACCACCTCTCGGTAGCGGGTGGGTTCAGACATTGTAGATTGTTGATTGTTGATTGTAGATTGCTGATGTCGATCGCTGCTTGCCTTGCGGGCCAAGATTCCAATCGTCAATCTAAAATCGTCAATCTGCAATGTCTTAACCCACCCGCTACGGAAGCTGTGAAAAAATCAGACAGGCATTAAAGACACCGCCGCTTCACACAGGGCGTGGAATCGAGCTTGATCCGCTAAACCTGCAACGTGCAAAACATCGGCGACTCAAGTTTCACTGGAACAACTCAATGTTTCAAAGCGCAGTCGGGAAGGGTGGCTTGCCCCCGCTCAAGTTTCCTTATCACTCAACGTGGAGGGTAGGGCATCTTGAGCGGGGGCAAGCC
>DATIBJ010000108.1:0-14094 GCA_035457565.1 Pyrinomonadaceae bacterium
ATCGCTTCCTTTTCGTCATAGCCTACGCAACGCGCATAAGCTTTAATGAAACTCCTATTAAAAACGCCACCCGGAAGGCGTCCGTAATCATTGCTTTCAATTGCTTCGAGATAGCGAACTGAGATCCGCGTCTGGTCCGAAATTTCTCGTAAGGGAATGCCTCGCCCTTCGCGCGCGAGTCGCAATTGTTCGCCGATACTCGCTGCCATCTGCAATCGACTGTCTTAAACGTTAAAGGATTGGATTGCCTTTGGGTGACGCCGTTTGATGCGAACTGAAACCTGTTAGACGGAATCACCGGCCGCTTGTTCAAGCACTGTCTAAAGGCTACAACTCCCGCTTTTTCCGCACTATAGCTTGCGCTGCTAAACGCTGTCAAACTTTTGCACCTCAAAAGATCAGCGTCTCTTGATTCTTCGCTCGCAGGGTGGTACGTTGACGCCATATAGTCGCTTTTAATCTCTACAACTTAAAAAGTGAGGACTAAAGAGATGCCCTTAGAAGCACTCGGAATGGTCGAGACCAAGGGATTCGTGGGCGCAGTCGAAGCCGCCGACGCAATGGTCAAGGCCGCAAACGTGCAGCTGCTCGGCAAGGAGTATATCGGAGCAGGGTACGTCACGATATTTGTGCGCGGCGATGTTGGAGCGGTGAAGGCGGCGACTGACGCTGGTGCCGCTGCGGCGCGAAGAGTTGGTGAGCTAATCAGCGTGCACGTAATCCCCAGGCCCCATGCAGAAGTCGAGCGTGTGCTTCCGGTGAATGGGCGCACGGGTTTGAGTCCGGATGAGCGTTCGCTCCAGGGTGGCGCGCGTGGCCAATTAGGCCAGGGCGATCAAGGTCGGCTCGGGGCTGGTGCGCGAGAGGCCAATAAGGAACGAGCCAAATAAACATTTTTGATTGCCGATTGCCGAATGTCCGATACGCTTTAGCTTGTCGCGAGGTTAATTTGATTCATGTTGAGTGTATCGGGCATCACGACAAGCTAAAGCGTATCGAACATTCGGCAATCGGCAATTCGAGGCGTTATGTCAGTCGATAAGGATCTAGTTTCCGTACAGCAGGCGAGAGATTTAGTTGAAGCCGCTTATCGGGCGCATGCTCAGGTGGCCGCATTTGATCAGGCCAAGATTGATCGCATCTGCGAAGTTATGGCCCAGGCAGCATTGCGCGAGGCCGCGCGCCTGGGTGCGATGGCCGTCGAGGAAACTGGATTCGGCATTCCCGCCGACAAGCAGGAGAAGAATCGGTTCGCCGCAGAAGACGTTTGGAATTACTTTCGTGGACTTCGCACTAGGGGCGTTGTTTCAGAGTCGAAAGACGTTGTAGAGATTGCGAGCCCGCGCGGTGTTGTCGCCGGAATTGTTCCTTCTACGAATCCTACATCAACCGCAATCTTCAAAGTTCTGATAGCTATCAAGTCACGAAACGTTATTGTGCTGTCGCCGCATCCATCGGCAGCTAAGTGCATTAACGAAACAGTTCGGGTAATGCGCGAAGCGGCCGTCAAAGAGGGATTGCCGGCAGATGCGATCGCTTGCATGACGTCAGCGACGATTGAAGGCACTGAGACGTTGATGAAGCACAAGCAGACGGCGGTGATTCTCGCTACCGGTGGCATCGGTCTTGTTCGTGCGGCGTATTCATCCGGGAAGCCGGCGTTCGGTGTGGGACCAGGCAATGTTCCAGTTTGCATCGAAAGAACTGCCGATGTTCCGAAAGCGGTCCAGGATATTTTGACCGGCAAGTGTTTCGACAACGGAACGATATGCGCTTCTGAACAGGCAGTCGTTTGCGACGCACCGATTGAGCAGGCAGTGCGCGACCAATTCAAAGCACAGGGAGCTTACTTCCTTTCGGCGGCGGAAGCGGATCAGCTTGGAAAAGTCGTCGCGACTCCACAGCGATCTCTGAATCCCGCGATTGTCGGTAAATCAGTCGAAGTGATCTCGAAGCTGGCGGGTCTCAATGTTCCCCCAGGAACGCGTTGTTTGATTGCCGATGTTTCAGGCGTCGGTCGTGATTATCCACTTTCGATGGAGAAGCTCTCGCCGATTCTCGCGTTCTATGTTGTTGATGGTTTGGCGAAGTGCGCTGAACGAAGTCGGGAGATCCTTGGATACGGGGGCATGGGTCACACGGCCGGTATTCATACTCGTTCCCGTGAAGCGGCAGTTCGGTTTAGTGGTGATATGCCGGCGTCGCGCATCACAGTCAACACGCCGACAACGCACGGCGCCATTGGTTTCTCAACTGCCTTGCCACCTTCTATGACGCTGGGATGTGGATCGTGGGGCGGCAATGTCACTTCCGATAACGTATCCCCGCTGCACTTGATGGACATCAAGCGAGTGGCTTTTGAAACTCGACCGGTGAAGAGTGCGAGACCTGCTGTTTCATTAAGGCCATCGACGCCTGTATCCGCGCCTGTATATGCAGAGACGACACGGCAACCGGCAGTTGCAGGCGGAAAGATTAATCGTGAAGACATCGCAGCGATTGTTGATAAGTTCCTGGCAGGGAAACGCGTCGATGAGGCACCGACACGATCACCGTTGCCAAAACCGGCGGTCGAGGTGGAAGCGGGAAGCATGTATGCGGGACCGGCGCCTGAGCAACCGCGCGCGGGAAACGGAGCGCAGCGAACGCCTGAATCGGTGAGGCCTATGCGCGAAACTTCGGCGAACGGCCGGCAAGCGGTCGAGTTCGTTAGCGAAGATGATGTGAAACGCGCAATTCAGAAAGGCGAGAAGATCTACATCAACGCGCGAACAATCATCACTCCCGCCGCACGCGATATCGGCGAGCCTTCAGAAGTATTTGCTAAAGTTTAGTCTGTTCTTTGTCCGTTGTCCGTAGTCAGTCGTTCGTTGTCCTTCGACCGAGTGTTAAGGAGTTGGATAACGAACTACGGACAACGGACTACGGACAACGGACTACGGATACAAGAGACATGTTCCTGGCAAAAGTTGTAGGCACAGTTTGGTCGACCAAGAAAGCGCCCGATCTCGAAGGCGTTCGATTCCTCATTGTTCATCCCTACGATCTCGATAAAGAGCCAACACGAAACATCGTGGTTGTTGCTGACCGCCTCGGCGCCGGAACTGGTGAGATGGTGATGTGCGCATTTGGCAAGGCCGCGCGTTCGGCAATTGGTAATCAGGATATGTCGATTGAAGCCGCAGTGGTCGGGATAGTCGATCGCGTCGATATTAATGAGACGATCTCGGATGAGTTGCGAGAAGCGACGCACAGGCTTGCGCAGGATAATGGACGGAGATAGTTATTTTAGATTTTGATTGTTGATTGTTAATTGCACTCGTTTAGTTGACTGGCTAATTTCTCATCCTCAATCAACAATCAAAAATCTAAACTACCTCCCATTCACTAGCTAATGGCCAATGAAGACCTGATTTATCGAATCACGCGAGCCGTTTACGACCGTTTGGGCTCCGCTACTGATGAAGCAACAGTGGAGCAACTCGTTACCGACATCTACCGAGAAATACAAGACACTCCAAGACCCAGCGACGGTTACTTTTCAGCCTCTTCTCTGCAAACAGCGCCATCGACTACGTCTCCTTCAGAAGGATCTGCAAACCGGATGGTCATTTCGGTCTTCGGACTCGATCACCCGGGCATTGTCGCAGGCGTGTCGCAGATTCTCGCGGGGGCAAATTGCAGCATCATCGACATTAATCAGACCGTAGTGCAGGGAAAATTTGCTATGGTGATAATTGCCGATACTACTCGCGCGCGTGAGAGTGCCGCCGAGCTCAAAGAACGCCTGCGAGGCGAAGGCGAGAAGTTAGGAGTGCGGATCTATGCTCAAAGAGAAGATCTGTTTAATGCGATGCACAGGATTTAGTGCTTAGAAGATTATGTTCGAACCCGAAATAGATCGTCGTTGCTTGAGTTGCGGGGCAAGCGTGCGCCAGCAAGCGGCCTTCTGTCCGCAGTGTGGCCAGATGTTGGACAAGCGCGACGGCGAACAAGCAGCCCCCATCCAACCTGAAGAAGTCGATCAAACAGAAGAAGTCGGTCCAAACGACGACAGCGACCAAACCGAAGCTGATTTCATTGAACCGCAATCGTCACCCGAACTCACCAGTGACGAAGGAAACGAAGACAGTCAAACAGCGGTTAACGAACCTTCTGCCATTCAAGTAACGCCGATCAAGCCACCGCTCGTCAGCTTCCGTGAGGAGAGCGATGGTACCGGAACAACGACAGTTGCGAAGAGTAGCAATGTTGCGGTTCACGACGATCCAAAGGGTTATGAGACTCAACCTTTGATCGCCAACCCCTCGAAATCCAACGCAACTGTCGCGGATCTCGCAGCCTCGAACTTTAGACGGCGGGGTGATGCGGCGCCGAGGATTAGAGAGAACCAGGTGCTCGCAAAAGTCGACAAGATTCGGAAAGCTTCCAGCATAATGATCGATCAGGCAGCTTATGATCCCAGCCTCCGATTCCTTCTAGTTGCCGGCGCGCTCTTTGTGATCTTTCTGGTTTTGATGATCTTTAGTAAGGTGCTTGGATGATGAAAAGCATTGCCGATTGCCGATTCCCAATTGCCGATTGGATGTTGGCGTTCGTTCAATCGGCAATCGGCAATCGGCAATTGGCAATCGGCAATGGAATACTCCCAGGCTGAAATCCTTCAAACTGTGGCGATGACGGAAATGGAGCACCTCGACGTGCGCACCGTCACGTTAGGACTCAGTCTGCGTGATTGCAGCGGCGAGTCAATGTCGACCGTCGCTGAGAAGGCGTCACAAAAGATTCGCACGGTCGCGGCGCGCCTGGTTGAAGTAGTCGATGAGATCGGCGATGAGATCGGAATCAAAGTCGCCAACAAGCGCATTGCTATAACACCGGTGTCGATGATCACCGAAGGTGCGCGCGGTAACGTTATCGATCTCGCACGCGCAGTTGACGAAGCTGCTGCAACCGTCGGCGTCGACTTCATTGGCGGTTACTCAGCGCTGGTCCAAAAGGGAGCCACAAATTCCGAGCGCGAGTTTCTGGATTCGATTCCAGAGGCGCTTTCCTCTACACAACGACTCTGCTCGTCAGTGAATGCGGCGACGACGCGAGCAGGAATAAACATGGATGCGGTGGCCCAGGTCGGACGGATCATTAAGGACGCGGCGGAGCGGACACGTGATCAAGGTGGAGTCGCTTGTGCGAAGTTTGTTTGTTTCGCGAACGCTGTCGAAGACAACCCTTTTATGGCGGGCGCGTTTCACGGCGTGGGTGAACCTGAAGCGGTGATCAATGTCGGCGTGTCTGGTCCAGGCGTAGTGCATCATGCGGTCAGACACGCGCCGCGGGATCTACCTCTTCAGGAGCTGGCGGAGCATATCAAGAAGCTATCATTCAAGCTCGCGCGTGCGGGTGAGCTCATCGGTCGAACAGCGGCAAAACGACTCGGTCTTCCGTTTGGCATCATCGATCTGTCTCTCGCGCCGACTCCGGTTCCGGGCGATTCCGTCGCAAACATCATCGAAGCGATGGGTTTCGAGCGCGCGGGCACGCACGGAACAACAGCCGCACTCGCACTGCTCACGGATGCCGTGAAGAAGGGCGGAGCAATGGCAAGTGGATCTGTTGGTGGCATGAGCGGCGCATTCATTCCCGTTTCGGAAGACGCCGGGATGATTGAAGCGGCATTAACCGGTGCATTGTCGCTGGATAAACTCGAAGCATGGACCAGCGTATGTTCTGTGGGTATCGACATGGTTGCCGTGCCTGGTTCAACTTCTGCCGAGACGATTGCGGCAATTATTGCTGACGAGATGGCGATCGGCGTGATGAATAACAAGACTACTGCAGTTCGCATCATTCCTGTCCCTGGAAAAGAAGTGGGAGAGATGGTGGAGTTTGGTGGCCTTTTGGGAAGCGCACCGATAATGGCCGTGAATCGCTTCTCGTCTTCAGGGTTCATTCGAAGGGGCGGCAGGATTCCTGCGCCGATCCATTCGTTAAGGAACTGATCAACTTTGTGGCAAACAGTCAGTACCACCCCGCGGTAGCGGGTGGGTGCGAAGCCGACCGGTTCACAGTGGTCCGATTTATGGAGCAAACGGCTCCGCACCCACCCGCTACCGCGAGGTGGTACTGACTGTGTCGACACGACGTTGAATGTTTATAATGCGCGAAGGAGCTCGAGATGCCAGAAGCACTGGGAATGGTTGAATGCAGAGGACTCGTAGCGATGATCGAAGCGGCAGACGCTATGGTCAAATCCGCGAACGTGCGTTTAGTGGGATGGGAAAAGATCGACGCTGGCCTTGTCACCGCGATCGTCCGTGGTGAAGTTGCTGCCGTAAGAAGCGCAGTTGATGCCGGTGCCGCCGCGGGAAAAAAAGTTGGTGAGGTCGTCGCCACTCACGTCATTCCTCAGCCTCATGAAGATGTCGATGTCGGCTTACCGGTTCTTCACACAGGAGAGACTACAAGGAAAAAGATCAGCGGATCTGTTCGCAAGAAAGACTAAAAAACTAGTGGTGCCCTAATCTGTAGAGGCGTCCCTCCGTGGGCGCCCATTCTTTTCCGCGTCATCTGCGAAATGGGGGCGGAGGGACGCCCTACAGATTAGGACCAAAAAGCTCAGACGCTTGCGCATTGTCACCGAAAGATCGATAGTCAATCTCTTCTTTGTCTTTGCCGCGATAGTCTTTCCTTGCCTCAACATCTCGGCCCAACAACCATTCGTAACCGACGACGCCGACGTTACTCCAAAAAGAAGGTTCCATTTCGAATTTAGCAATGAATTTGATTGGCTCAACGCGGACGCGTTTCCGTCGCTTAAACAAAACACCGCGGACTTCGAGCTTGATTACGGATTATTCGAAGGTGTCGAGATTGGCTTCGAGATCCCCTTCTTAACAATCTCAAATGATCGCGCCACGACACCAAGACGACCTTCAGGAATCGGTGACGCTAACATCTCTCTGAAGTACAACTTTCTTACGGAAGCGGAAGGATTGCGCAGGCCCGCTTTAGCGCTTTCTCTAAACCTTGAATTGCCAACCGGTGATAAAAGTCGGTTGCTGGGGTCAGGCCTCGCCGACTTCTACGTGAACGGCATTGTACAAAAGAGTGTGACCTCAAAAACCAAGCTTCGATTTAATGGAGGGATTCTCTTTTCAGGCAATGAAACTACCGGCGCGCTCGGCCTCAAAAGCCGCGGCACAGTATTTACTGGCGGAGGATCCGTCGTGACTGAGATTGGGCCAAAATTGGATTTGGGAGTTGAATTGGTAGGGGCTGTTAGTACGAGCTTCAATCTTGGCAAGAGTCAATTGCAGGCGATGGTGGGTGGAAACTATTCACTGCGCGACAATATGACGTTCGATTTTGGAATAGTGGCCGGCAAGCACGCGGCTAGTCCACGCGTCGGAATTCAATTAGGTATTTCCATGGATTGGTAGTCAGAGAGGAGGCTGCAGATGGTCCGCAAGAAGCGAAGCAAGCTTGGTCACCTTTTGGAACTATTCTCACTTAAGGCCACTCAGGCGACCGGCACGTCGTCGGCTTTTATCATTGCCCTGCTGGTCATAGTTGTTTGGGGTATCACCGGACCAATATTTAGTTTTTCTGACACGTGGCAACTCGTCATAAACACTGGCACGACAATAGTCACTTTCTTAATGGTGTTCTTGATCCAACGTGCACAGAATAAGGATGCATTAGCTATTCACCTGAAGTTGAACGAGATAGTCGCAGCACTGGAAGGTGCGAGTAACCGGTTGATCGACGTCGAAGATTTAACAGAAGACGACATCCGGATTCTTCACGAACACTTCCAGCGGCTCGCAAGGATGAGCAAAGAAGATCTGTCTATTGGGCAAAGCCATTCGATTGAAGAGGCCACGACCCGACATCAAAGAAAACACAAGCTGCACGTGCATCCCCCAAAAACGGAATGACTCAGGTCTACTGAAGCTGGCTTTCAAGCTTCGCAAATCTCGCCATCATGTTCTCGTAAATCCGATCAGTCTTCTCGTGCAGGTGGGCCACTTCAAGCTCTGCCTTAATATTCACTTCGTATTCAATATCAGCCCGCACCTTGTCTTTTTCTGCCTGGCGGCTCTGACTGATCAGCACAAAGCAGGCGAGAAAGATCGCTTCAAGCGAAACGATCATCGTTAGCAAGCCAAAAGGAAATGGATCAAAAGCTCGATCGCCCAGGATAATTGTGTTCAGCGATATCCAGACGATAAACCAGACCGAGTGAGAGATCAGAAAGGGCATGCTGCCACTGAACCAGGCCAACCAATCGGAGATTCGATCGAGCACGCTCAACTTCTGCATGATCTCTTCATTGAGGTTTCGCGAAACGCGCGTGCGAAGAAGCTCGTCAGCTTTACGCGTCAGGCTGCTAAGGGCTGCCAGCATGTGCAGCGCGGCTTCCGGCTTCTTTTGAAACAGCAGCACGAGGTCGTCGCGATCGAGCACGAGTACATCACTCTCTTCCAGCGCGACTGCAGTGGCGGTGCGTGGGCCATAATCGAGCATGGCCAACTCGCCAAACATATCTCCAGTGGCAGGCGTGGCAAGGACGATCTTCTGCCCTGTGGTATCTTTAATAAAAAGTTCAATTTCGCCGGACTGCACAATGAACAAAGAATCGCCGGGATCACCGGCTTGAAACAGTGTGTGACCGGCCGGCATTTTCATCTCATCAATGACGTTGGCGAGTTCTGCACGATCATCCTCATCGAGAAGTTCAAACATCTTAATGTTGGCGAGAAAGTCTGGATCACAAGGCATCTCGATACCTCAGGGCAGGGACTAGTCGAACGAGCGGCATTATAGTGCAGCCAAGCGAATCATTTGTCATTGGTCATTCGGGACATTTGACATTTCTCGTTTGATACTTAGATACCACCGACTTGATGAGATAGTGTCAAAAACTGGCTTCACAGTTGGTCACAGTCTAGTACCGTAACGCGGTAGCGAATGTCCGATAAACTTTTCAGTTTGTCGTGTGTTTCCCTGTATTCAACTGTTTTCGGGAATCGCGAAGTTGTTTTCTGAGAGCAGTTGAAACAAGGGTGCAACAACGACAAACTATAAAGTTTATCGGACATCCGCTACCGGGTTACGGTACTGACTGTGACCCACTGTGCTTCTGATTCATTGACAAGAGTCTCATTACGCTGGTAGGAAGGACGGATGACAAATGAGAAATGTCAGATGATAGATGACTGATGCTCAGGGTTTCTTAGCTGTGCCTGCAGGCAATCGCACCGAAGGAGTTCTTGGAGAGGTTGGACTTTCGCGACGAGCGATGCGCCCATTTCTGGTTAGCGCTATTCGCTTGTCAGAACCTGAAGGTTGATCCACCGCAACCTTGATTGTTCGAAACGTTCCATCAGGAGTTTTGTTTGTTGGGTTGTAGGAAACCACATATTGGGTGCGCAGATCGCGAATAATCTCGTTTGCGATTTGCGGCAGCTCAGTGATTGATTGAGGGAAGAATGCTCGGCCACCTGTTTCAGTAGCCAGCTTATTAATCAGGTTCACGGCTTTTTCGCGTGAACTCTTGCGAATGAAGCCCGCCTCATTATCGAGTTCACCGATAAAACCGATCACAAAGATTTGTACGTCCTCCTCGCGCAATCTCGCGAAAAGTTGCTCCTGTTTATAGAAGCTATTTCGGTCTTCACCATCGGTAATAACTATCAGCGCTCTTCGCCGCCGGTCGTTGACCTCGTCGCCTTTCTTGTACTCGGCAACATGTTCCGCTGACAGATAAACAGCATCGACAACCGAAGTTTGTCCGCCTTCGACATATAGACCGTCGATGCCGTCAATCAACGCATCTTTATTGGCGGTGAAGTCCTGGACCGTCTCAATCTTATCGCTGCTGATGAACCGCACGAGGAACGTTTCATCGCCCGGTTTGTTCGCATTGATGATCGTCTTGCCGGCGTCAATAACGCTCGTTAACTGCGTGCGGAGCGATCCGGAAGTATCGACCGCCAGTCCATAGCTGATCGGCACTTCTTCACGCGAAACGTCTTCAATCGGTTGAGGGACTCCGTCTTCAAACACATGAAACTCGTCGCGTCTCACGTTATTAATCGGTTTGTTGTTGCGGTCGATAACACGCACCTGGAGGTTAACCAGTTCAGTATTGAATTTGATGATCGAGCCTTCATCGATATTTTCAGGGGGAGTCGGCGTTGGTGTCGGCTTCAGCTTTGGTGGCGGTGGTGGTTCACCGAGAGTGGGTGCGATACGATCGGTTTGCTTCGGAGTTTGCGACGGTGATGCAGTTGGAGTTGGAGTTGGTGTTGCCGTTGCTGCCGGCCTTGCAGGTCCGGTAGTCGTCGGTGCGGGAGAAGCAGCCGGCGTTTGCGTGTTACGCGGTCTCGATTCCTGACTGCGTGCCGACGCCAACACTGAGCCGAGCAGCAGTGCGGCCAGCACCACAAAACAACTAATACGGAGGAATCGTCGATTCCGATTTCTAATATCTTTCACCGTCTGCATCTTGCTGGGACACCTAACTTGATCTTTGATATTAGTTCCGAACAGGAGCGAAGCGACTGTCTACGTGCGCTGCACAAATCGTCAGTTGAAAGCAGTCGCTTCGCTCCTGTTCTGAATGTAGCGACTGTCTACGTGCGCTGCACAAATCGTCAGTTTAGAGTAGTCGCTTCACTCCTGTTTTGAACTGCCGGCAAAAAGCATATCGAAGATCGCCATTCAAACGAAACGCCCCGTGTACCCTTTTCGGGACCGGAGCGCCATAAATTCCGACTCGCCTCACGAGCGCGAGCTGGGGCAAGCAGCGCGACCTCAATGGCCACCGTAGCGCACAGATAAGAGATGCGATCTGAAGGTTTTTGAGTTGCCGCCTTACCCGGAAACGACCCTCAGCGCGCACCCGCCGTGGCGTAATAACCTTCCTTCGAGCGCACAAACAACCGAGGCAAGCCCCTGGGCGGCTTTACTGATACCTTCACTCTGTGCCATTTCCCATCGTTAACAAACGATTCGGGTTTGTAACCTATTGAGTATTGATGTCGAAGTTCGAGGGCTATCTGTTCGAAGATGTCGTCCATTTCGGCTGCCGAACGCGGGAAAAAGGCTTTGCCTCCTGAGACACCTGCCAGCTCGTCTAGTATTCCCTGGCCTTCCATACCCAGGGAGCTTCCGGCATCGCTGCCGCTGAGAATTCCGATGGCATAGAGCGTCACGTCTGATTCCTTGAGAAGCTTCTGGAGTTCTTTGAAGGTGTAACGTGAGTTGTTGTCCTGTCCGTCGCTAATCACCAGCAGGGCGCGCTTGGAATGAGCTCCACGTTGTACTTTTTCGACGCCCAGGTAGCAGGCATCGTAAAGTGCGGTTTGGCTCTTTGTTTCAACGAAAGTGAGCTTATTAAGGACTGACGTACCGTCGCGGGTCTTATCGAGCAACAACTGCGCGCGAGAATTAAAAGCAATCAGGAAGTACTCGTCAGAGTCGTGGCTGGTTTGAATAAATTTGCTCAGCGCATCCCTGGCCCGCCTAACTTTGTCGCCACTCATCGAACCGGAGACGTCGAAGATCACACCTACGGAGACCGGTGAGTCGTCATCACTGAAATAGGTGATTTCTTGGGGCAATTTGTTGTCGAGCACTGAAAAAGCGGTCTTGCTCAGTCCGGAAACATAGCGGCCGTAGGTATCGGTGACCGTAACGGTAAGGGTGATCAAATCCGTGTTGGTGATTATCGAGCGGTCGCGGTCGTCCAACTCGATACCCAGCCGCTGCTTAGGCGGAGGGGTGGGCGCTGCTGTGGCGGTTGTGCCATTGCCAGCGGATTTATCGTTTGATTGTTGCTGTTGTTGTGGATCCTGGGCGCTAACGACAAATGCCACAACGCTGCATATCGCGATCGCAGTGAAAGAAGCGAGTATGACTCTCGTGGCGTAACGGTTGGCTAAGTGCATTTCACCCCCGGCTTCGTCTCGTATTCAGTTTTTTAGAACCGGTCAGGCAAGAAAGGGTCCGTCAACACAGATGCATCAAGGGGAAGGAGTAGATGCCCGACACTTCTCTTTGAGCCTGAAAATGGCTGCGGGGAGAC
Source organism: Pyrinomonadaceae bacterium (assembly GCA_035457565.1). Lineage (GTDB taxonomy): Bacteria > Acidobacteriota > Blastocatellia > Pyrinomonadales > Pyrinomonadaceae > PSRF01. The sequence continues at coordinate 12,092 of DATIBJ010000108.1, forward strand.
GGCCGCGAGCTGTTTCAATTTGTCCGCGTTGGCAAAGCCATTCTAGGACAGCGCTTGTAGAGGTGCAAGAGTATTGACCGCCGAACGGTGGATAACACGCTAACTCCCCCGCTGCTCGTTGAACAAACTGTATGTGGAACGTTTATGGCTCATGTTCACCGCGTTTGTCAGCACCACCAGTTCAGCGGTGCATTCGTCGCTTCGTCATAAACGTTGGAATAGTACCAATCGTCCCCAACTACAGATCGGAGGCTACTCTCTATGGTCGCGAAGCCAACATGAACCGGAATCGTGAAGCAGAGGCCAGACGCTCCCATTGTCGCATCGAGCCAACCTCCAATGGATTCGACTAAGGGTTCGAGTCGCAGGCGGAGCTCAGCAGCATCGCCTGCTTCGCGGAATACGTGAACGCATACATTGCGCCCTCGAGTAACGAGCCGGTATCCCTTCGTAGTCTGAGCGTCGAGCACAATGATGTCGTCTGCCGCCAGGCCATCGATCATGCCTGGGGAGGAAGCAACGCGCAGATTACCATCGTCGCGGCGTTCAACAAGGACCTCTTCGACAACAGCGGATCCAGGCTCAACGGACAAGACAACCGTTGTCCATGCAGGGTCGGTTGCAAGGCGTCGGAGCTTCTCTTCAAGTGTCAGTCTCATGTCTAAGCGAACCATTCGCGAATGCTTTCATCGCCATACTACTTTGAGAATCAGCGACCTCAAGCCCCGATAAAGGAGACTCAGCGGCGATACGACTAAATCGCTGTGGTTTCTTCTGGCTAGACGACTTAACTCCGAAGAATTTTCTCCATCGCTTTCCCTTTTGCGAGCTCGTCAATCAGCTTGTCCAAGTATCGTATTTTTTGCATCAGCGGATCTTCTATTTCTTCCACGCGGATACCACACACTACGCCTTTGATAAGCGAACTATTTGGATGAATGACCGGTGCTTGAGCAAAAAAGGTTTCAAAGTCATTCTCTTGTTCGATCTGCTGCTTTAGTCCCGCTTGGCTATATCCAGTCAACCAACAGATGATTCGGTCAACTTCTTCTTTCGTTCGATTCTTGCGTTCCGCTTTTTGAACGTATAACGGATATACCTTTGCAAATTTGGTCGCGAAAATTTGGTGTTTAAGCATCTTCATTCCTCTGGTCGGTCGACGCCCGATAGGCACGCATGTTGTCTTCACAGCGCCAAACATTGCGCTTAGCGACTCGCCCACGCAACGTCACAAAGAAGCCTGCTCATGGCGAGTCCGCTCCAAGCGCTTGGCGGCCCTTGCGGAGCGCCACGTAGCTACAATTAAGCACACAGTGATTACACCGGAAAAGGCAATGGGGATAGTGAAGAAGTACATCCAACTCAAGACGGTCACGGCTGCAAAGCAGATCGACAAAGCCCAGGCACTGCTGCGCATAAGCCGCAGGGTCTCTGCTGGAAGGCTACTGAGCTGCCACGCAAATATTGCCGCGAGTAGCAGAAATACGCTGACGAACAAGCCGAACCCGACATAGAAGTTCCAATACGTTCGGGTGAATCCCAGGATCTTGAAGTGGCTTGACTGGATCGCGCCAAGATCCACTCCCCAACTGGGATCGGACCATGGATAGCCAGCCGTATGGCCCAGGTCAAATAGCAGGATTAGAACAGCGGCGATTCGATAAATCACACGAGTCGTCAAGGTTACTCCTTTGCTTTTTAGGCTCCCGCTCTGGCGGTGACCTTAGTTCCGACGATATTTCAGTGTGCCGAACGCTGCGCTTGAGCGATTCCAATCTCGCGCATTCTGAGTGGCATATTCTTCATTCAAAACTGGATAGAAAATTGGTTGCTCTGGCAAGCGCGGTGGAAATGCTCTGAATTCATTGTGACGAATTAGTTCCAGCTCCTTCTGCCCAACCGGCCGAAATAACACCGTCGTTTCATCCATGATCTAACCACTTAATCGGTTAACTGCGAATGATCACGAGAAGCGCCGAACGCTCGTAGATGACTCGATAACT
>DATIBJ010000109.1:0-78010 GCA_035457565.1 Pyrinomonadaceae bacterium
GCAATCGGCAATCGGCAATCGGCAATCAAAACAATCGCCAATGAGTTCAATCGGCAATCGGCAATTGGCAATGTCTTTGGTACCATTACGGATTCTCTAACTCGAACATCATGTCTACTGAAACCCTCGACCTGAAAAAGACAATCAACCTGCCGAAGACGGGTTTTTCTCAAAAAGCAAACCTGGCGCAGGCCGAACCGGCACGCCTCAAAAAATGGGAACAACTCGATCTGTATCGATTGATCCGTGAATCACGCAGCGGCGCGCAGAAATTCATTCTTCACGACGGTCCACCTTACGCGAACGCCGATATTCACCTCGGCACAGCGATGAATAAGATCTTGAAGGATTTCATCGTCAAATCGCGGACGATGATGGGCTACGACGCGCCTTACGTTCCTGGCTACGACTGTCATGGACTGCCGATTGAACTTTATGTCGATCGGAAACTCGGTGCGAAGAAAGCAAACATGTCTCCAGTGTCGATCCGTCGCGCGTGTCGAGAGCATGCCGCCCAGGCGCTGAAGAGCCAGACGCGCGACTTCAAACGACTCGGTATTCTCGGTGAGTGGAACGATCCGTATCTCACAATGTCGAACCACTACGAAGCGGAGACCGCGCGCATGTTTGCTCGCTTTGTCGAACGAGGCTTCGTTTACAAAGGCGCGCGGCCGGTTTACTGGTGCATCCAGGATCAGACGGCGCTGGCTGAAGCTGAGGTCGAATACTTTCATCACACTAGCCCTTCGGTTTATGTGAAGTTTCCTTTGCGCAGCGATCCGGCATTGATCGATCCATCATTGCAGGGCAAGAAGGTTTTCTTACTGATCTGGACCACTACTCCGTGGACACTACCTGCGAATCTCGGCATCGCTGTACATCCGGATTTCGAGTATTCCGCCTTCGAGCACGGCGATGAGGTTTACATAGTCGCGAGCGAATTGGTTGAAGCTGTCTCGGCGAAATGCGGTCTGGGTCCTCCGTCGGAATCAGGCGAACAACAGAAGGCGAACATCCTCGTGCGTTTTCCAGGCTCGAAACTTGATCGACTTGAATGCACGCACGCATGGCTGGATCGTCCTTCGCTATTGATGGTGGGCGAGCACGTAACGATGGGTGGCGAGGCCGACGCAGAAACTGAACTCGATGTAAGCGAGGCAGAGAAGAAACAGTCCAGCAGTAAAGCCGGCACTGGCGCTGTGCACACCGCACCCGGGCACGGGCACGACGATTTCGTTATCGGCAAACGATACGGACTGGAGATCTATTGCCCGGTTGATAATGCCGGGAGGTTTACTTCTGAAGTGGAGCACTTTGCCGGGCTGCGCGTTTTTGAAGCTAACGAAAAGATTGTCGAGTTCATGAGCAAAAAAGGGGTGCTGCTGTTCACCGAAAAGTATGAGCATCGATACCCGCACTGCTGGCGTTGTAAAAACCCAGTGATCTTTCGCGCCACTCCGCAATGGTTTATCGCGATGGACCAGGCACACAGTTCGACGATCGAGAAAGATGAAGACGGTCGCGATCGGACGAACTATACAGACAACACGCTTGATGACGACGCGGGAGGTCTTCGCGCGGCGTCGTTGCGTGAAATCGAGCGCGTGCAATGGATCCCGGCGTGGGGCGTGGACCGCATGCGCAACATGCTTAAGGCGAGACCCGATTGGTGTGTGTCGCGTCAACGTGTTTGGGGTGTCGCGATTCCGGTTTTCTATTGTGCGAAGTGCACCGAAGCTGTCGCTGATCCGGTAGTGATAGATCACGTCGCAGATATCTTTGAGAAGGAGTCGGGTGACGCATGGTACACGCGCGAGGCCGGCGATCTGCTGCCTCCGGGTTACGTTTGCAAAGGATGTGGTGCGACGGAGTGGACCAAAGAGACTGATATTCTCGACGTTTGGTTTGATAGTGGGACTTCGTCGATCGCCGTACTCGAGAATCCTCGTCGCGAAGAGCTGCGTTGGCCGGCGGATGTGTATATCGAAGGCGGCGATCAGTTTCGCGGTTGGTTTAATTCATCGTTGATGGTTGGACTCGCAGCCCACGACCGGGCGCCGTATAAAACTGTAATCTGCCACGGCTGGACGCTTGATGCGCAAGGTCGAGCAATGCACAAGTCTGCGGGCAATGCGGTTGAGCCGGAAGTAGTAATCAAAGAGTCAGGCGCTGAAATCATTCGTTTGTGGTGCGCGTCGTCTAATTATTTCGACGACATGCGCGCATCTGATGAAATCCTGCAGCGCGTTACTGATGGTTATCGGAAGTTGAGGAATACAGCGAGGTTTGCGTTAGGGAACCTCGCCGGGTTTGACCCGGACCGGGATAGTGTTTCCGCTGACGAGATGCTCGAGATTGATCGTTGGGCGTTAGCGGAGTTGGATTCAGTTACGGCCAAGGCGTGGAAGGCTTACGAGGGTTATGAGTTTCACTCCGTCTTCCACCTGTTTTACAACTTCGCGACGGTTACGCTGTCAGCAAGGTATTTCGATATCGTAAAGGATCGGCTTTATACGTACGCTCCGCGCAGCACGGCCCGGCGTTCGGCACAAACGGCGCTGTACAGAATAGCCGACAGCCTTGCGAGGTTACTGGCTCCGATTCTGGTGTTTACGGCGGATGAAATCTGGGAAAACCTGCCGCCAGCGAAAGAGTCGCAACCCTCGGTGCATCTAACAACATTCCCGTCAGCCGGTGGCGAAGAGGATGCCACCCTGCTGCAGAATTGGACGGCGCTCTTTGCAATTCGCGATGAAGTGTTACGAGCTTTGGAAGTCGCGAGGATTGCGAAAGAAATCGGAAGTTCGCTTGAAGCGAAAGTAACCGTTAACGCTTCAGGAAAGACTTTGGAATTGCTCCGGCAATACGCCGATGAACTTAGATACCTCTTTATCGTGTCTCAGGTTGAACTCGTCGAGTCGGGTGATAGCGATGTCTCGATCAAGGTTTCGACGCCGGATGGTCAGAAATGCGAAAGGTGTTGGAACTATTCGAAGAGGGTAGGAGAATCTACAAAGTATCCGACGGTTTGTGAGCGATGTGTTGTGGCTTTGGAGGAGATTAAGCGCGAGAACTTGGAGACATCTTAGATTTTTCGTCCCAGCGGGACGACATGTTTATAGCCCGCGTTGTTTTTAGAATGTTTCGCTCCTTTAGGAGCGAAATCGCTTCGCCTGCGGCGTCGAACTCGTTTCTACTTTGTTGCTATAAACATTTCGCGCCTAACGGCGCACATTCCAATGCAGAACATCGGGACTGAGATGAACGACATTCAAATCATTGACAATGCTCGTACCCGACTTGCCTGGCGATCGGGATATCTGCTCGCCGCATTCGGCATCTATCTAGCCGATCAAGCGAGTAAGGCCTGGGCAGTTCGTGAGCTTCGCTTTGGTCAGGATCGCACCGTAATCAATGGCTTCTTCGACTTCATCTACACCGAGAATCCCGGCATTGCTTTTGGACAATTGCAGGAAGGCGGAGCTTTCGGTCGCTGGTTCTTCGTTGCTCTGGCAACCGCAGCAACCATCGCTGTGCTTTTTTATTTTTGGCGAACGCCTCGAACCGACGACCGTGTTCTAGGTGCGTGTGCGCTTCTTCTCGCTGGAATCACCGGCAATATGACAGACCGCATTCGCCTTGGTTATGTAGTCGATTTTATTGCACTACACGCCGGCAGTTATCATTGGCCAACGTTTAATGTGGCCGACGCGAGCATTGCGATCGGTGCAGTGCTACTTGCTTATGACGCGATTTTTGGAGGCCGTAAAAAGCAGTCCGTAGTCCGTAGTTCGTAGTCCGTCGCAGACAACTGACAACGGACCACTGACAACTGACAATTCAGTATGTACCCAGAGCTATTTCGCATCGGTAGTTTCCCCATTAACACATACGGTGTGTTTCTCGCGCTTGCCTTTCTCAGCGCGATCCTGCTGTCAGTAAAACTTGCCGCTCGCGATGGTCTACCCCGCGAAAAGATCTATGACCTTTGCTTGTGGATGCTCGTTGCGTCGCTGGTTGGCTCGAAGCTGCTGATGCTCTTGACTGAGCCTGAGTATCGCGACAACCCATGGCAGCTCTTCTCATTAGACTTCCTGCGTTCCGGCGGCGTCTTCTATGGTGGATTGCTAGGTGCAATCATCACCGGCTACTTGCTGATGAAGCGTTACAAACTTCCCTGGTGGAAGACGGCGGATGCCTGTGCGCCAGGAATCGCGCTGGGAAACTTTTTTGGCAGGCAGGGATGTTTCGCAGCGGGCTGTTGCTGGGGCAAGCCCACGCATTTGCCGTGGGGTATGAAGTTCACAGAGCTGGGTCATGAGATCACGGGCGTTCCGATCGATACATACCTTCATCCGACACAACTCTATGAATCGTTTGCGATGCTGCTAGTGTGTTTGTTCTTGTTGTGGCTGCACAAGCGTCGCGCGTTCAGTGGACAGGTGATACTGGCCTATGCGCTTTTGTATTCGGTGATCAGGTTTGCAATCGAGTTTGTACGCAATGATCCGCGTGGCGACATACTTGGGTTGACGACGCTAACTGGATTGTCGACATCGCAGTTGATTAGTTTAGTTGTCGGAATAGGGGCATTAATCTTGTGGATTGTGCGTCGTCGAAGAGCACAAGCAATCGAAAAAGCCGACGGGTTGGTCGCCTCGAGCGCTCGAGCTTAAGTTCGACAGCATTCTTCACCCCGTCAGGGGTGCCATGTTTATAGATAACAGGATGAAAACCTCGGGCTCCGTTCGAAGGAGCGGACATTTCATTCGTTGGCGATATCGGCGTTTAGTCCGCTCCTTCGAACGGAGATATTAATCGTGAGGTGTCGAGACTATAAACATCACACTCCTGACGGAGTGAAGACCAGGAGACTCGGTTTGAAAGCACTCTTACTCGTTTTAATCATAACAATATTGCTCTTCTCGTACCCACAGCCTGGTGCGTCTGTTGCCACTCAAGACAACAATGGACGATCGCTTCTACTTCCCGAGGAAAAACATCTGCGCAATCTCAAACAACTAACGTTTGGCGGTGAGAACGCCGAAGCTTATTTCTCATCAAACGGGAAGCAATTGATTTTTCAGTCAACTCGCGACGGGCGCGGTTGTGATCAGATCTACGCTATGAACGTTGACGGCTCTAGCGTGAAGATGATCTCCACTGGAGAGGGCCGCACGACTTGCTCATACTTTTTTCCGGGTAGGCGACGAGTTCTCTATTCATCAACGCATCTGGGTTCGAAAGACTGTCCGCCGAAACCAGACTTTTCTCAGGGCTACGTTTGGGCCGTTTATCCTGACTACGACATATTCACGGCCAAGCCAGATGGCTCGGATCTCAAGCAGCTGACAAATACCCCAGGCTACGACGCTGAAACGACGATTACGCTTGACGGAAAGAAGCTGGTATTCACTTCCATGCGTGATGGAGATCTCGATATTTACTCGATGAACGCCGATGGCACGGATGTTCGCCGGCTAACAAACGAGCTGGGATATGACGGCGGTCCGTTCTGGTCGTATGATGGGAAGCAGATCGTCTACAGAGCAAATCACCCGCAAACTGAAAAAGACAAAGCGGACTATCAGCGTCTGCTGAAACAGAATTTGATCAGACCGACAACACTCGAGATTTGGGTGATGAATGCTGACGGTTCCCACAAACGACAGGTCACTCGAAACGGGAAGGCCAACTTTGGTCCCTACTTTTTTCCGGATGGCAAGCGGATTATCTTTGCGTCGAACATGGACGATCCGCGGGGACGCAATTTCGATCTCTACAAGATCAATGTTGACGGCAGCGGGCTGGAGCGAATTACGTTCAATGGGACGTTCGATGGGTTTCCAATGTTTTCACCCGATGGAAAGAAGCTTGTATTTGCCTCGAACCGCAACGCAGCAAAAGAAGGCGACACGAATGTCTTTATTGCTGACTGGATCGAGTGAAGACATTGCCGATTTTTGATTGCCGATTGATGATTAGCCGCATCGGTGACGCGAATGTTTTAGAAGAAGAAAGCGGTACAAGATGAATACTAAACGAACCTCCGCACTGTTAATCGCCCTGCTGCTCACTGGCATTGCCGTTGTTGCGCAGCAGCCGACATTTCAAATCGAGCCAAGTATTGAGAAGCTGCGTACGCACGTCAGCTACCTTGCTTCTGATCGACTTGAGGGACGCAGAACTGGAACGGTGGGAGCGAACGACGCAGCGCGTTACATCGCAGTTGAATTCTCACGACTGGGATTAAGCCCGATTGTTCAAACAACGCGAAAGAAAGAGGACATTTCTGCGTACCTGCAAACCTTTCCTTACGTCGCCAGGGTTACGCTTGGCCAGGGAAACGCTTTGAAGATTTCTACCGTCTCAAGAACCCTTGCTGTCGGTTCAGACTGGGCAGCGCTCGGCTTCTCGAAAAGTTCTCGAATCGAGGCTACCCAGACAGTTTTCGCCGGATTCGGAATTACCGCCGCAGAATTGAAATACGATGACTATTTTCGCGGAGCGAGTGGCAAGGTCGCTGTGGTTCTCTCAGGAACTCCCGACGGCGACAATCCTCACGGGCAATTCGCGCGGTACGAAGATCCTCGATGGAAGGCCATCGCCGCTCGCAATGCCGGCGCCGCAGCGCTCGTCATTATCGCTCATGAGAAGAATTTTGCAGACGATCGCTTGTCGGTCCCCCGCTACGACAACGCAGGTGACGCAGGGATTCCTGTCATAGTGGTCTCGCGCGATATTGGAGCGACACTGCTCGAAATGGCCAATGAAGAAGTGCTGACGAGAACAGCGACCGAAATGGCTAAATGGGCTCGTGGCGGTACTAATTGCTCAACACCTTGTGGAGTAACGAAGAACTTCAATCTCGAAATTAAATCTACATTGACTCTAGCCACGGATGTCATCCGTCGCGAAGCGTCGGCCTACAACGTAATTGGCATCCTGGAAGGTTCCGATCCGAAGCTCAAGAACGAAACAATTATCGTCGGCGCGCACTACGATCATCTCGGCCGCGGCGGTCAGGGTAGTCTGGCGCAAAAGGAGGGTGAGATTCATCACGGTGCGGACGATAACGCCTCGGGCGTTGCAGGTGTGTTGGAGCTGGCTCGGATTTTTACGATGCCTCCGTTCAGACCGAAACGTACGCTCGTGTTTATGGCGTTCAGTGGTGAAGAAGAAGGCTTATTGGGATCGAATTACTACGTGAATCATCCGCTGCTTCCGCTTGCCAACACGGTCGCGATGATCAATATGGACATGATCGGCCGCATGAAAGATCGCAAGTTGGTAATAGGTGGCATCGGTACTGCAAAAGAGTGGCGCGACATCGTCACTGCCAGCAATCAGACTCAGACGATGTTAGTGAACGTCAACGCTACCGGCGCCTCAGACGTAGAACGCACCAACTCAAAAGGCCGGCCAGCCATGCCCATCGTGACTTCCGCGAACGGACGGACTATCGTGACCGCGAGTTCTGAAAGCGCCTTCGATCTGACGCTTCAGGAAGATGGCTTCGGACCAAGCGATCATTCCTCTTTCTATTCGAAACAGATTCCTGTGCTTTTCATATGGACCGGAACGCATTCCGATTACCACAAGCCGTCAGACACGTTCGACAAGATCAACTACGAAGATGAAGCAAAGCTGCTCGCGTTCGTGACGCGCGTTATTCTTGGACTTGATCGCGACGAGAAGCGACTCACCTTCACAACTGCGAAGAGCGACGCCACTCCGAGAACCGGAGGCTTCCGTGTGTATCTCGGCACGATACCGAACTATGCCGATAGCAACGACGGATTGTTGCTGGACGGTGTTCGTGACGATTCGCCGGCGGCGAAGGCTGGTTTAAAAGCTGGCGATAAGATCGTGAAGATCGGCAGTCGTGACGTTAAGAATGTTTACGACTACACGTTTGCGCTGGGTGAGTTGAAGGCCGGACAAGAATACGCGATCGAAGTGATCCGCGGGACAGAACGGCTTTCCCTGAAGATCACACCTGAAGCAAGGAAATAGTTTCTAGTGATGAGTGATAGGCGATGAGTAATAAGTGAGCGAGCGTTAAGGGTTTTCCTTATCACTCATCACTTATCACTCATCACGCTTTTATTACCAACGGGGTTCGCGTTCGAAGCGATCGTTGTCACGATCTCGGCCGCCGCCGTAGCCGCCGCCACCACCTCGGCCACCACGACCACCGCCATAGCCTCCGCGACCGCCACCTCTGTCAGTTCTTGGTTTGGCTTCGTTGACAGTCAAATTGCGACCGCCGAAGTCCTTACCATTAAAAGCTTCGATAGCTGCTGCCGCCTCTTCCGGAGTAGCCATTTCGACGAAAGCAAAGCCACGTGAACGCCCCGTTTCCCTGTCTTCAATCACCGAAGCTGATTCCACGGTTCCCACTGCGGAGAAGGCCTCGCGCAGTTCCTCGCTCGTGGTACGGAACGAGAGATTTCCTACATACAGTTTTGTAGCCATTCTTCTACTATCCTTGTTTTGGGGAAGCGCGGGCTTGCTTGGAATTCGCTGATGCAGTTCGGAGGGAGACGGCCGATACTTTCGGCGACTGCGACGGAACCCGGTGCTCTAAATCACGAGAGCGGCTTCTAACTAGTTGACAACTGCCTCACTCTCTTATCAGCCGAACCTCGTCGCTTTACGATCACGGACAGTCGCGTTCACCATCGACGCGCGAGAGCAGGTATCTGTAAGCAAAAGTATGCCCGTAGGCTTTGAAAGGCGTCAAGGATAATCTTCAAGTCTTTGGCGTGCCGAGAGTTAAATCATTGATGATTTTTGATTGTAGATTGACGATTGGCGTCATTGCCGATTGCCAATTGGAAGCAGATCCACCGATTTCCACAGATTACACAGATTTAGAGTTAGACAGTGCCGTTGAGTCTGGAAATACCAGCCAGTCAACGTGACTGCATATTAACCTGTGTAATCTCTGGGGGAATCGGTGGATCTGCTTCCAATCATCAATCAAAAATCTACAATGCTTTGTTGGGGGATTTCGTGTTTTAGCCTCCATCGCTTACTATTTCCTGCTTCCGCAAAATACATTTCGAAAGGCTTTCATAATGGCTGAACGTATCCCCATCACAGTTGCGCGCGGTGACGGCATTGGTCCGGAAATCATGGACGCCACGCTGCGCATCCTCGACGCCTCCAAGGCGCCACTCACGTACGAAGAAATTGAGATTGGCGAAAAGGTTTATCTCGCCGGCAATACGTCAGGAATCGAAGCAAGCTCCTGGGAGTCTTTGCGTCGCACAAAAGTTTTTTTGAAAGCGCCAATCACCACACCACAGGGCGGCGGCTTTAAGAGTCTGAACGTCACGGTACGAAAGGTACTTGGCCTTTACGCTAATGTGCGACCCTGCGTCTCATATCACCCATTCATTGAGACCAAACACCCGAACATGGACGTCGTGATCGTTCGCGAGAACGAAGAGGATCTCTACGCCGGAATCGAGTATCGTCAGACAAATCAAGTGGTGCAATGTCTGAAACTGATTTCGCGTCCCGGTTCCGAGAAAATCGTTCGTTACGCCTTTGAATACGCGCGACGGAACAATCGCAAGAAGGTCACGTGCTTCACCAAAGACAACATCATGAAGTTGACCGACGGGCTTTTCCATAAAGTCTTCGATGAGATAGCCGCTGGCTATCCTGACATCGAAAATGAGCACTGGATCGTCGACATTGGCGCCGCCAAACTGGCTGACACTCCGAACGCCTTCGATGTAATAGTCATGCCGAACCTCTACGGTGATGTTCTTTCAGACGTTGCAGCTCAGATTGCGGGTTCTGTCGGACTGGCCGGGTCGGCAAATATTGGTGAGCACGTCGCGATGTTCGAAGCGATTCACGGTTCAGCGCCGCGACGAGCAGGTCAGAATCTCGCGAATCCTTCGGGCTTATTGCTTGGCGGGGTGATGATGCTGGTTCATCTTGGTTTGACTGACTCGGCGGAGCAGGTGCACAACGCCTGGTTGCGTACGATTGAGGATGGTGTTCACACGTACGACATCTACGACGAGAGTGTGAGTAAGAAGAAAGTCGGAACAAAAGAATTTGCCGATGGTGTGATTGAGCGTTTGGGCCAGCGTCCGCAAGTTCTCAAGGCTGTTGCTTACAAGAAAGCCGAACCTCAGAAGGCAGGCCCAGCTGCGGTTGGGAGGTCCGCAAAGAAAGATCTCGTTGGCGTCGATGTGTTTCTCGATTGGACCAAAGGAAGCGCCAACGATCTTGGTGCAGGTGTGAACAATCTGAGCGGCGATGGAGTGAAGCTGACCATGATTAGCAATCGCGGTGTAAAGGTTTGGCCAGGTGGTCATGCGGAGACGTTCTGCTCCGATCATTGGCGTTGTCGATTTCTGCCAGATACCGAGGGGAAGACTGTTTCCCACGCGCAGGTAATCTCTCTACTAAATCGTGTGGCCGAAGCGGGCTACGACTTCATTAAGACCGAGAATCTCTACAACTTCGATGGCGAGCGCGGCTTTTCGTTGGATCAGGGTGAATGAATAAAACAGTGCCGCAGTAATCTGACTCGTACAAGGTCCGACCAGTAGGTGTTGGATTCTTCCACCATTATTTTTAATTTGCGCTAACCATTCTGAAAACACAAATGCCAAGGACTGCGAACAAGAAACAAAATTCAAAATCCGAAACCCGAAATCCAAAATCGCTCGTGGCCGTCATCATGGGTAGTCAATCCGATTGGGACACGATGCGACACACTGACGAAACACTCACAAAGTTTGGAGTGCCGCACGAATGCCGCGTGATCTCCGCCCATCGTTCACCATCACTCGCAGCCGAGTTTGGCTCAACTGCAGAATCGCGTGGCATTGAGGTCGTGATCGCAGCAGCCGGTGGGGCGGCGCATCTCGCCGGCGTTTTGGCAGCTCACACGACACTGCCGGTACTGGGCGTTCCGATGAAGAGCGATGCCCTGAACGGTATGGATTCGCTGCTCGCGACTGTCCAAATGCCAGGGGGAATACCAGTGGGCACCCTGGCCATCGGAAAGCCGGGCGCGGTGAATGCCGCTCTGTTTGCGATTGCAATCCTCGCCAACAGCCGACGCGAGCTGCGGAATAAACTGAAGCAATTCCGTCAGGAACAAGAAGCGAAGATCAGGGCCACAAAACTCGAGTGAAGTGTAACTGACACCCGCCATTTGAATTTACCCGACCAGTTACCGCACAATGCTTCCACTGAATAGGCGTTAGAGCACGTGCAAAATCCCTGCGACTGCTCTTTTTCTAAGGTTCTTCCTGCTTCTAGTTCTTGAGGACTTCCTACGCGGATGATCGGCCAAACAGTTTCTCACTATCGGATTGTCGAAAAACTGGGTGAAGGCGGCATGGGCGTCGTCTACCTTGCCGAAGACAAACACCTTGGACGCCGCGTCGCAATCAAGTTCCTTAGCTCAACAGATCATCACTATCGCGCGCGTTTCATTCGCGAAGCTCGCGCTGTTTCGGCGCTAAATCATCCAAACATCGCCACTCTTCACGACTATGGCGAGACTGATGAAGGCCGGCCTTTCATCGTCATGGAGTATGTAAAGGGCCGAAGGCTGTCTGACATTCTCGCAACAGGAATTACCTTAAAACGTTCGGTAGAAATCGCTGCGGCCATCGCCGAGGCTCTTGCGGAGGCCCACGAACAAGGCATCGTACATCGCGACATCAAGCCTTCAAACGTAATCGTCAACGAACGCGGTCAGGTGAAAGTGCTCGACTTCGGGCTCGTGAAGCACCTCTTTGAAGAACCAAAATCGGGCGTGGATCTAGACGCGGATACGATCTATTCCACCCAAACGCGGAGCGATGTAATTGTCGGCACTCCGCTTTACCTCTCGCCCGAACAAGCGATGGGTAAGAGTGTCGACGGCCGTAGTGACCTCTTCGCTCTTGGAGCGTTGCTATACGAATCGATCTGCGGCAGATCAGCCTTTTCCGGCGCAAGTGTGTTGGAGATTGGCGCGCAGATTATTCACGTCAATCCACCTCCCCCATCTCAAATTAATTCGCACATTCCAGCTGAACTCGATCGGATCACGATGCGGGCGCTTGAAAAGAAAGTAGACGAGCGATATCAATCGGCTACGGAATTGCTGTCCGACTTAAGAGCATTGTTGCCGGCGCTCGATGAGAATGGAGTTCCGACCACGGCCCATGTCCATGCGGACACACCAGCAGGCAACAGAGCAACAAACGCCTTAGTAACTTTTACGACATCGTTGCGACGCCAGCGATTCTCACTAACTACGATCCTCGCCGCGATTGTAGTTACGGGAGTTCTGATCTGGATTGCCTACAAGTGGTGGCCGCGCTCTTACTATCAGCCATCGGCAGCCGCGCTTAGCTGGTATCAGAGAGGCACCGACGGCTTGCGAAACGGCGCTTATTATCAAGCGAGCAAAGCGCTGGAGCAGGCAATCGCAATCGACAGCAATTACGCTTTGGCGCACGCGCGTTTGGCTCAGGCATGGGAGGAAATGGATTACACGGAGAAGGCGAAGGACGAGCTACTCGCCGCTTCGACGCTCGCGGGCAATCGCTCGAGAGTTAGCCCAATCGATGCGTACTACCTGGATGCAATCACAGCGACCGTTCGACATGACTTCGCGCAGGCCGTGAAGAGTTACACGGAAATCGCTGAACTTTCGCCTGATGACAGCCAGGTTTATGTCGACCTTGCGAATGCGTATGAGGGCAATGACAACGTCGACAAGGCGCTGGAGAATTACGAGAAGGCGATCAAGATCAGCAACGAGCAATATCCAACGCCATATTTGCGGGCCGGTATTCTTTACCATCGCAAGCAAGACACGACGAAGGCGATGGCAAACTTCGATAAGGCAGAATCGCTTTATCGTGCTGCAAGTAACAATGAAGGCGTGAATGAGGTTTGGAGACAGAGAGGAATCCTGTTTCGCAATAAGGGAAACTATGCGCAGGCTCGCGAGCAGTTTGAGAAATCGCTGGAAGCGGCCAGGACCCTGGGCAACGACGCACAACAAATCAACGCGCTGATCGATCTCAGCTATCTGTTGTCGATGCAGGGTCAAACAGTTGAAGCAGAACGATTCGCGCACGAGGCGGTCAGGTTTGCGCAGGACAAGAAACTCGAAAACCTCGCGACTGGTGGCTTGCTCGAGTTAGGTAATTCGTTCTCGGGCCGTGGCGATTACAAAAAGGCTGAGGAGTATTTCAAGCAGGCAATTGAATTCGCTCAGGCAAACAAGGGCCGGCTCCGTGAAGCGCGTGGTCGCGCGAATCTTGGCGGACTATACATTCAAACAGCTCGCGTCGATGAAGGTTTGCCTTTGGTGCAACAGGCGCTCACGTATTTTCAACAGGCAAACTACACACGCAACATATCTTATTGCTTGACGCAGATCGGCCGCGCCTATCGGCGGAAGGGTGATTACAACTCTGCCATTCAAACGTTGAATCAAAAACTGCAGATAGCACAACAAGGCGGGAACCAAGTTGACATTGCCAACTGTTACGGTGAGATCGGCGCCGTCTTATTTGACCAGGAGAATTTTCCAGCCGCCCTCGCACAGTATGACAACGCCCTCAAGATCCATGAGGGCGTAGCTGGTAATCAACTCCGCACTGTTTTTACTCAGGCGAACCGCGGAAACATTTTGTGGCGGCTCGGACGTTACGAGGAAGCAAAACGAACGCTCGACGAAGTCTCGACGGCAGTTAAGCAGCAGCCGAATGATTTCAAACAGTTGGAGCCAAGACTCGAATTGATCGCGTCCCAGATTTCGATGACCCAAAGAGATTTCGGCCAAGCCGCACGCAGTGCCGCGTCAGCGATTTCCCTTTCCGGGAGTAATTACCCTGACGTCGTTATCGAGAGCAAATTGACGCTCGGTGTGGCCAAGTCTCTGTCGGGTAGCGGCAGAGAAGGGATGGCGCTATGTTCCGACGCTGCGAAGTTAGCGACGGACACTGGTGAAACGCTTCTAGTAGCTCGCGCTTTACTGGCGGAGGCCGAAAGTGCTTTACAAGCGGGTGATGCCGAAAAGGCTGCGGTGATGGCGGCTCAGGCCCAGGAGAGTTTTGCCCGGGGCTCGCAGCTGGAGTCGCAGTGGCGGGCCTATTTGATTGCTGCACTGGCCAATGAACGACGTGGGGAGACGGCAACTGCCTCTCAGCAACGGCAGCAGGCGAAAAATGTTTTGCAGGAGCTCGAGAAACAGTGGGGTTCAGACGCCTTTAAGAGTTATACTGCCCGCCCTGATATTCAGGTTTACTCAAAACAGCTAGGCTAAGCCGCCTGGTTAACTCCCGACCGTCAAGGAGGTCAACATGTCCGACAGAGAAAATGATCCGCTTGAACAGGCCATCGATCCGCCCGAAAACACGAGCCCCGAAGGTGGCATGAGCATGGATTCCACCGATTCTCCCGAAGATTCGGCCGAAGCCATTGATCCACCGGAGAACACTCGCCAACCCAGCGAATAGGTCATTGCGGATCTCAGCGCCCAGGTAGCCCAGGTGTTTCTCACAACTTAATAGAATGTTCAGCAGTTGCTGAGCACTCCTTTCGCATTGGCGTGTCGTGGCGATTCTTGGGATCGCCACCCCATGCCGGCAAGTGATCGAGCTGCATACACCGATTCCGCAGCTCCGAATTTGCCTCACGATCAGCGTTGAGTACGAAAGAGCTTCTTCGCTGCGCCACGTGGTGCCGGCGTTCGTTGAGATCTGTCTCAGCCACGGATAAACGCAGATACCACCCATCAGAACAGTAGCGAAGCGACTGCTTCTAACTGGCCGCTGGAGCGGCGAGACAGTCGTTCGCTCCTGTTCTGTGCTGCTCCGTGGTATCTGCGTTAATCCGCGGCTGACTTCTTTTCTCATCGACGCCGCGTCAAAAGTGCGACGACAGCGACAAACAGAGCGGATCCGATAATCGACCAGATGATTGGAAAGCTTGTGGTGCCAATTCGCACCGGGAAGAGTTCGGGCAAACCCATCAGGCGAGCCAACCACAGTCCGAGGAGCGCGCCAACAAATCCAAGAGCGATGGATACGAGGCAACCGCCGCGCGAATAACCGGCAATAGCTTGTCCCAGCGAACCGCAAACGCCGGCGATGAGAAGAAGTAGAAGTAGATCAATGAGAGTCATAATCTTTCCCTAACGTCATAAATTGTTTGGACTTATCCAGAAATCGGTCATCGATGAAAAAGCTCAACAAATGTCCGATACGCTTTAGCTTGTCGCTAAGTTACGAGACCGTTCAATGCGACAAGCGGAAGCGTATTGGACATTCGTTGAGCCTCTTTGTGCGTTGACTGATCTCGCTACTCATAGACCTTTTTTGCTGATCCACTCACGGACAACTTCTTTTATGTCCTTCTTATTCCCGTCAACTTCATAATTCAGTTGGCGCATCTCATTCGTCGAAATGGAGCCTGCTAGTTTCTGCAGGATTTCGGCCAATGCAGGTACACGCGTCAATGAATTCTGTCGGACGAGATACACCGCTTCATAAGGCGGAAAATAATGACGGTCGTCCTGCAACTGAAGAAGATCCAACGTAGCTATACGACCCTCCGTTGAATTGCCGGCAATGAGGTCGACCTGATTCGACGATAGCGCGATGTAAGTTAACGATAAATCCATCTCCCGCACTTCAGCGAATTTTAAACCATAGGCTTTCGCCAATCCTGGATAACCGTCTGCGCGCGATTTGAAGTCTTGCCCGAATCCCGCGCGCCAACGAACTGCGTGTGGCACAGCGTCAGACAGAGTCTTCAGCTTCAAACTGCGTGCGTCAGCGCCACGAATCAGAATCGCGAAGGTATTCTCAAACCCGATGGGATCTGTCACAGCAATCTGGAACTTTTCTGCATACTCTCGTTTTACTTGATCGTAAACCGCACGCGGATCGCTAAGCGGCGCGTGGTGAAGAATCGCAGTGTAGGAGGTGCCGGTGTATTCGGGATACAAATCCATCCTTCCTGCCAACATCGCCTCGTGCGGCAGATTCCCTCCTAATTCAAACTTTCGTTCGACCGAAACACCACGGGCCTCTAATAGTTGTGCAATGATCTCGGCAAGCAAGGCCGACTCCGTAAAGTCTTTTGAACCGACAACGACCTGCCCCTGAGTTGTCGTTGATTGGCCACCGCGTTTTGAATTAGCCCAGGCAAGCGCGATCCCTGCAATCAGAATTAGCGTCACGAAAGCAAGAATTAGTTTCTGCGACGTCGTGAGGCGAGCACCTTTGGATGTGTAGGTGAATCGTTGCTCAACGAGACCGAGCAAGAAGTCAGCGAATAAAGCAAGCAGTGCTGCTGCTAATGCTCCCGCCAACAGAAGATTGTTGTCATACTGCCGCAGCCCACGGAAGATGTAGACGCCAAGGCCACCCGCGCCAACTGCCGCAGCGATTGTTGTCACACCCACTGCAATTACTGTCGCGACGCGAATTCCGGTGACGATCACCCCCATCGCGAGCGGCAATTCGACCTGGCGAAGAATCTGGCCGCCGGTCATGCCCATGGCCACCGCTGCTTCTCTTACGTTTGGATCAACGCCGAGAATTCCCGTCACCGTATTTCGAATAATTGGAAGCAATGAATAAAGAACCAATGCCACGAGAGCTGTTCGTGCGCCGATGCCACCGATGAACGGTAGAGGGATTAGGAAACCGAAGAGCGCCAGGCTTGGAACTGTTTGCATGATGTTTGCGACGCCAAGGACCGGCGTGCGCAATGAACGGTAGCGCGTGAGGAGAATTCCAGTGGGCACGCCGATAGCGACAGCGATAGCGATCGCGATGAACACGAGCACGACATGCTGCCTCGTGAGGTCCAACAACTCTGGCCAATTCTGTTTTAGGAAATGCCAGAACGTCATAGGTTCATTGATGATTGACGATTGATGATTGCCGATTGTCGATTGAGCTACGTGCGTATCAGCCAATTAACAATCCAAAATCATCAATCTTCAATCAACAATCGACAATCCAATCGGCAGTGTCTCAATGTACGCTTGTGCCCTCACGTTATCTGAGTGCACAAAACTTTCAGGAGTTTCCAAAAGCTCCAACTTGCCTGCATGCATCAAGCCGATGCGATTCCCCAATAGCAACGCCTCGCGCACATCATGAGTCACCAGGATCGCAGTCTTGCCCAAACTTCGCGCCAGCTCTGTAAACTCTCTCTGCAAACTTGCGCGCGTCAATGGATCCAGCGCTCCAAAAGGTTCATCGAGTAATAGCAACGGTGGATCAGCCGCCAACGCACGCGCGACGCCGACCCGTTGTCGTTGACCACCCGACAGTTCGGATGGATACCGAAGCGCAAACTGCTCTGGGTTCAAACCGACCAGTTGCAGCAGCTCGTGCGCTCGTTCATTCGTGCGTGATTCAGCCCAACCAGACAGTCTGGGTACAAGCCCGACATTCCGTTCAATCGAAAAGTGCGGAAACAGACCGCCCTCCTGGATCACGTAACCGATTCGCCGCCGCAACGCGATCGGGTCCCATTCGGATGTCGATTTTCCTTCGACCAGTACCTGGCCACTTGATGGTTCTAACAAACGGTTGACGAGTTTCAGCGTCGTGGTTTTGCCGCAACCGGATTCGCCCAGTAGAACGAGAATCTCGCCCTGGTTAACAGTTAGATTTAGATCCGACAGGATCCGTGTGGGGCCAACGCTGTAACTAACGTTACGAAACTCGACAAGGTACATAACATCCAACGCTCGCTGAAGGATTCAAGGTACAAAACATCAGCAGTCAAGCTTCACTGAAACAACTCAACGTGGATCAATGCAAGTAGGGAAGGGTGGTTTACCCCCGCTCAAGGTGCACAACACTCAACCTTCAGCCCAACAGTTCAAGGTACAAAACATCAGCTGTCAAGCTTCACTGAAACAACTCAAGGTGGATAAATGCAAGTAGGGAAGGGTGGTTTACCCCCGCTCAAGGTGCAAAACTCTCAACCTTCAGCCCAACAGTTCAAGGTGCAAAACACTCAAGCTCCCTTTCCTGAAGGTGAGTGTTATGCAACTTGAGCGGGGGTAAACCACCCTTCCCTACTTGCATTTATCTAGCTTGAGTTATTGAAATTGAAGCTTGAGCGCTGATAATTCGTCACCTTGAACTGTGTAACTGAAGTTGGATGTTTATGGATCCTGAGCGAATGTAAACGTCTCACTACCCGGAGATTTCCGGATCGAACATTAACTCGCAAAGAGAAGATTGCTGCTGAAATGTTCGCTGGAATCAAGCCAAGTTCGCGTGCACGTAAAGCCTGTGGTGGTCGCGAGTGCGGCAATGTCTGTCAGGTCGTATTTGTAGGAGTTCTCTGTATGAATCAACTCACCGACACTGAACTCAGCTTCAAGATTCAAACTTTCGATGAACACTTTCTGTGCCTGTAAACTTTCAATATAGATCTCGATTCGTCCTTCGGCTTGGTTGTAGAAAGCTTTATGGCGGAACGCGTGAAGATCAAAGTTTGCGCCGAGTTCGCGATTGATTCGTGCCAGCACATTCAGATTAAAAGCGGCAGTAACTCCGAGCGCGTCGTTGTAAGCCGCCTCGAGAATTGCCGGATCCTTTTTCAAATCGGCGCCGAGCAAAAGTGCGTCACCGTCCTCCAGTACCGCCCGAAGAGCACGCAGAAATTTTAATGCTTCTTCTCGATCGAAGTTGCTAATGTTAGAACCGAGAAAAAGTGCGAGCGTTGGCCCACGTAGTTTTTTGCCAAGCTCCGCCAGGCCGGCGAAGTAGTCGGCGGCGTATGCTTCAATCCTCAGACGCGGATACGACTGCAACAAAATGCGCGAACTGTTTTCAAGAGCCGTTTGAGAAATGTCGACCGGGATGAATAACAGTTCTGTCTGTTCACGCAGCAATGCTTCGATCACCAGACGCGTCTTCGAAGCACTGCCACTCCCCATTTCCATCAGTGTTTTCTGACCGCGGACTGAAGCAGCGATCTCATCTGCGTAGTGTTCGAGTATCTCGTTTTCAGCGCGCGTCAAATAGTATTCGGGCAGCAGGCAAATGGCGTCGAACAGTTGCGACCCCAATTCGTCGTAAAAATACTTTGGCAAGAATCGTTTTGGACGTGCGGTCAGACCATTGCGCACATCTTCAGCCAGACCGGTGCGCGGGTCACGTTTTACGAGGTTGTGAATGACGAGGCGGCCGTCAGGCCTACGGTCTCGCAAGTAATCGCCCGAGTGCGCCGAGTGCCGGGCCTGCTGTGTTTGTGCCAAAGGAAATCTCCTTGGTTGTGAGCGACAGCCTGAAAAATAGGGGATTTTGGGTCCGGCTATGATAGCCGATTAGGCCAGAAACAAAAACGACCGGGGGACTGTGTTGCTTAAATCGGGTTTTGGCGACGCCTGATTAATTTGATTGTCGCGTCGCTTGACCCGCAGACTCTCGGCGGGCAAGATCACCGCGATGTTTTGCCCTGAAATCTCCGCCTCCAAGCTGTTGCCCAGTCGTCTATTCAAACTGATTTCATTCAGCTTTATGACTGTGATGCTGTGTGGCTGTCTTGGCCAAACCGCGTCCGCGCAAACGCTCCAACGCGAATTCGAAACAGCCGATGTGGTGTCGCTGGTTGTTCGCAATCGCGACGGACGCGTGAGCGTTATCGCGTCTGAAGCACAGCAAAAGAAAGTCAATCTCGAGGCTAGTTCGCCGGGTATCCCTGTCGATGCGACGGATGTAAAGGTTGCAGCGAGCGGTGCTCATGTCGATATCGAAGTGCGCAGCCGTCGTCCACAGGATCGGATCGACATTGTCGTCAGGATTCCACTGCGCTCGAAGGTCGAGATTGAAAGCGAAGCAGGAGCAGTTGATGTTGTCGGCAATGTCGAATCGGCTCTGGTGAAGACTGATACCGGAACGATCCACGCTGACATTCCACTTGATGCTGTCAAAATCGACTTCATGTGGCTGGCCAGCAAGCCGCGTTACATGAGCGACGTTCCGCTTACGGAGGTAAAAGAAAAAGCGGCAGGCATTTCCAAGATTTCCGCCAAACTGGGTGATGAGAAAGCAAAACGGGAAGACCGCGTGACGCTGGATTTTCAGACTCGTCGCGGCGTGATTCTTTTGAACGTTGACCCGAGCCTGGCGCCCGCCGACCTTCGTGAACGCGCTTTAACGGAAGCAGCGAAGGCCATCGTTCGTAGTGGCGACTTCCACCTGGTTGAAGCGATTCGCAAAGTTTCTCCAAAGATGTTTGGCGACTATGCGAAAACCCTGCCGCCGATCGAACGCGAACCAACTCTTCGTCGCAGCGCTCCTCCGGGTCAGATCGTAAGTTCTGTTGCGCCTCAATTGAAACGGTTCAATGCCAGCGTCACCGATCGGAATGGAAGAGCGATTGGTGGCATGCGCGAATCGGATTTCACGGTCTATGAGAATGGAATCGAGCGGCGGGTTACGAATGTCATTCCGACAAATGAGCCGTTCAACCTGGTGCTATTGCTGGACGTCTCCGGAAGTGTGCAGGAGCGGATGGACTTTATTCGCAAGGCCGCGCGCGATTTTCTAAATACGACCAGTCCGCAGGATCGAATCGCAATCATTAGTTTTCGCGACGACATCCAGTTGATATCTGACTTCACCACCGATCGACGTTTGCTGTCGAAGAAGCTTGACGAGATCGATGCGGGCGGCGGAACGGCTTTGTACGATGCGCTCGGATATGTGCTTGCGGAAACTTTAAAGCAGTTTCGCGGTGAACGAACGGCCGTTGTGGTCATGTCTGATGGCGACGACAACAAGTCGTTCATTCCTTTTCCGGCAATTCTCGAAGCGCTGACTGAGTCGGGCGCGCTTGTCTATCCGCTTTATGTCCCGTCAGGTTTGATTCCCGAGTCGAGTGTTCCGCAACCAACGGTCACGATCGATCCTCTCCGCACGCGCTACCTGACTTTGACGACTCGTGCTGACGAGGAAGGACGCAGGCTCGCTGCGGCTTCCGGTGGTGTCTATTACCCGATCAAGAGATTGGAAGATTTACAGAAAGCCTACGATGATGTGGTCATGCAGTTGCGCACAGCTTACACCGTAACCTACGCTTCCAATTCTTCTTCTTCCGCGCCACCCCGAATGCGCGTTCTCATTAAGCGTGATGGGGCATCCGTGCGCTTGAGTCCTGTGATTAGTGCGAATCAATGAGTCAAGGGTTTCCTAACGCGTGAAGATTGACGAATACCTTTCACAGTGAAGTGAGCCACATTTTCAAGGCGCCAAAGATCAGCACTCAAGATTCAGTTCCATGACTCAAGCCGGTTAGGTTGCCGGTAGGGAAGACCTGCGAATTTGCCTTTTCATCCCTCATCCTTCATCCTTCCTCCCTCGATATGTCTCAACCCCTGTTCTCCGCCTTATTCGATGAAACTGAGCGACGGCCGCTGAGCGTTTCAGAGCTAACGAATTCTGTTCGAACAACTCTCGAATCGCGTTTTGCCTCCGTCTGGGTTGAAGGCGAGATATCAAACTTCAAAGCGCACTCGTCAGGCCATTGGTACTTCACGCTTAAGGACGAAGGTGCGCAACTTCGAGCCAAGTGTTTTCGCTCATCAAATCAGCGAATTCGATTTCGCCCGAATGATGGATTACACGTTCGCGCGCGCGGCAAGTTGAGCGTGTTCGCGCCTCGCGGCGATTACGAACTCGTAGTTGAGTCGCTCGATCCTGTTGGCGCGGGAGCCCTGCGAATTGCTTTTGAGCAACTGCGAGATCGACTCCAGGCGGAAGGTCTATTCGCAAAGGAACTCAAGCGTCCGTTGCCTGTGTTTCCGCGCCGTGTCGGTATCGTCACTTCACCGACAGGCGCCGCCATTCGCGACATCCTGAATGTCCTTACTCGTCGCACACGCACAGTTCACGTTCTCTTCTCGCCAACAAAGGTCCAGGGTGATGCTGCGGGATCGGAAATCGCGCGGGCGATCTGGTTGATCAATCAGTATCATGAACGTGCGCGTCGTGACGGACGCGTCGATGACCTCGTCGACGTGCTCATTGTTGGTCGTGGCGGCGGATCGGCAGAAGATCTGTGGGCGTTCAATCAGGAAGAAGTGGCGCGCGCGATTCGGAAGTCGGCCATTCCGGTTATCTCAGCCGTAGGTCATGAAACTGACTTTACTATTGCTGACTTTGTTGCCGATCATCGCGCGGCAACACCATCCGCGGCTGCTGAAATCGTGGCAGCGCGGGAGGACCAGATTTGTACGGCACTTGAACATCTTGGCCGGCAGTTAGTGCGGCTCACGCGCTATCGCATTGTGGATGCGCGCGCACAAGTGCAGGAGCAGGCGATGTCGCGAGCGTTTGATGAAGTCAGAGGTCGGCTGCGAAATGCTCGTTTGAACGCTAACGCCGCGACACACGAACTGACTTTGTTGATGAATGAACGTGTTCGACGTGCGAACCAGAGGTCCACTGAGCTCGTCAGACAACTCTCGCCCGCTCGATTCCAAGTTCGAGTGGCGACGGCGAGATCCCGTTTTGAGGCTGCGTCGGCAGCAACAACTGGTGCGGTCGATGCGCATTTGCAGAAGGCGCGAGAACGATTGGGACTCGCTGCTGCTTCACTCGACGCGCTATCGCCACTTTCGGTTTTGCAACGCGGTTATGCAATTGCGGAAGATGCCTCAGGAAAAGTGTTGCGGGATGCCGCGTCAGTTGAAGTAGGTGATGAAGTGGGTGTGCGCCTGGCAAGGGGGAAGCTTAAGGCGCGGGTGTTCGATAAACTTTAGTTTGTCGTTTACTCATATAGTCGGCAACGCCATTCGAACCCTGCTCGTTGAGTTGAAACCTCCGCACCACAACGACAAACTGTGAAGTTTATCGAACATAGAGATGGCAGATCGAGCTAAAAACCGAATTGTGATCGATCTCAATCAGCCGGCGCCACGCACTACGCCGTTGCGGTCTGGTGGTAAGACGCGTCGACGTCGTTGGCCCAAAGTGCTCGGCATTCTCGCCGCCCTTTGCGTTGTCATCGTCGTTATCGCAGGCGTCGCACTGTTTTTATGGTGGCGTCACTACCAAACAACCCCAGCTTATTCGCTCGCGCTGATCGTCGATGCAGCGCAGCGCGACGACATGGCCGCCTTCCGAAAACAACTCGACGATGAACAGATTGCGAAGAACCTCGTTACCAGCGTTCGCGACAAGGCAAGTGCCCGTTATGGCATTGCGTTGAGCGATTCACTGCAAACGAGAATTGATAGTTTGTTGCCGGCGCTGTTGCCGCAACTAAGAGAAAGAATCCATACCGAGGTGGCGAAGGAGGTCAAAGAGTTCTCGTCGCGCGCGCAATCGAAGCCATTCGTAGTCGTGGCGCTTACCATCTCATCACTGGTGACGATAAGCACAGAAGGCGATAATGCTCGTGCGACGTCACCACTTCCCGATCGACCCATTGAAGTCGCATTGCGCCGCGACGGGGATCGTTGGAAAGTTGTGGATTTCAAAGACGATGTGTTGGTCCAACGCGTAGTCGATGGGATGATGAAGGATCTGCCGCCGATTGGCGGCGTGGATTTGAAGATTCCCTTGCTGAAATCGCCCAAGCCGCGGCGGAGAAATCGGTGAGAGATGTCAGTTTCCAGTGGGATGAGGTCAGTACCACCTCGCGGTAGCGGGTGGGTATCACATTGCCGATTGCCGATTTTAGATATTACCGAGGGATGTCGGGCTCGCACGTCAATTGGTAATCGGCAATTGGCAATCGACAGTGGCTGCGCACCCACCCGCTACCGCGAGGTGGTACTGACCTCATCCCACTGAAGCGGCACAGTCGTAGACGAGCAGAATGGCCATGTCAGAAGCAAAATCCGAAGAGCAAGCGCGAACGTTTGAGGCTTCGCTCGAAGCGCTGGAACGGATCGTCAAACAACTGGAAGGTGGCGACTTGCCACTGGAGAAGAGTCTTGAACTCTTTGAGCAGGGCATTCGACTCTCACGCGAGTGTCAGGAGCGATTGAGCCAGGCTGAGCGCAAAATCGAAGTTCTGCTGCGCGACAACCAGGGGCGTCCGGTTACGGCTCCGTTGGATAAAACTCGCGCCACAAATGAGACCGATGATGAAAGCGCCTTCTGAGATCCTTCCAGACACTCGCGAAATTAACACCGTGCTTGACCAGAGCAGGAGTGTAGTCGAGGAGTCTCTGGATGCGTTGCTGCCGGCCGGTTATATTTCGCCGCAAAACGTGCACCAGGCGATCCGTTGGAGCGTTTTCGCAGGAGGCAAACGTTTCCGTCCCGCGGTTTTGATAGCATCAGGGCAAACATTCGGTGCGCCAGTGAACGCCTTGCTCAATACCGCCTGTGCGCTGGAGATGATTCACACCTACTCCTTGATTCACGACGATCTCCCATCAATGGACGATGACGATCTGCGTCGTGGTCGTCCGACGTGTCACGTTAAGTTCGGTGAAGCCACGGCGATTCTCGCAGGCGATGCATTACAAGCGTTGGCTTTTCACACAATCGCAGAAGACGAGCGTTTACAGCTTGAGACAAGAGTTCGCTTAATAAGCGAATTGTCGCGGGCTGCAGGAACGCCGTACGGAATGGTTGCGGGCCAGGCGCTGGACATCGAAGCTGAAGCACGTGAGGTCATCGATGCGGAGTTGGAGGAGATTCACCAGTTAAAGACTGCCGCACTGATCATTTGCGCGGTCCGCTGCGGAGCGATTATCGCCGGTGCGAATGAAAAAGAGTTGGATGCAGTGACGCGTTACGCAACGAACCTCGGTCTACTATTTCAAATCACAGACGATCTGTTGGACGTGACCGCAACTGAACAACAACTCGGCAAGACGCCTGGCAAAGACGCGCGCTCAGCAAAAGCAACTTACCCGGCGTTGTATGGATTGGAAGAAGCAAGAAGCGCGGCGATTAACGCTCACCGTGATGCATGTGTTGCGCTAAAGTCTCTTGACCGGGCGACAGAAACCCTCCGTCAGATAGCTGACTTTACTCTGAATCGATCGAAGTAGTGAGACTTCTTCACTCCGTAGGAGTGGGATGTTTATAGCATCGAGCCGGGTCACGGTTAGCACTCCTTTAGGAGTGCCATCTTATTCGAATACATATACCAGATATTGATTGATCGGCAGCAAAATGTCTTTTGCGACTGAAATGACATGGCACTCCTAAAGGAGTGCGATTAACTGTGACCGACCGCTGCTATAAACATGGCACTCCTACGGAGTGAAGAGGCTCACAGCAGTGATCTGCTGCTCCTGCATGCTGCGCCTGCTCCCGCTCCTGCGCCTGCCGCTGATTAAACAATACCGGCTTGTCTCTGCATTGCCTTCAGCGTCTCAGGAATGAAGGACGTTATTTGGTAATTCTCTTCGCGGCCGTCGGCGAACGTCTGATACAAATTGAAGTCGGGCAGCGACAGGCAGCTCAGGGGTGATTGATGGTTGTAGCCAGTGTCCAGACCGATGGCGCTGTTGGAAATGTAGATGCCGTGCCTACCCAAACGCCCACGCAAAGGCAATAGAGGCGTGGGCGTATGTCCAAACACACACGGCTTGCCGTGGTAGTTTTTGTAGAAATCCATGTCGCGCATCCACAGCAACGACACTGGTGAGCTGTCACGTGGGTGTTTGCCATCATCGAGTCCAGCATGCACGTAGATCGCGTATTCGTCTTCGTGATAAAGAGGAGTGTCTTGCATGAACTCGATGTGTTCGGGCGGCACAGACTGTTCAAGGGCTTGTCGCATCTCGTGCAGATCCTGCTCGCTATCTACCTTCACGTGTCGATTGGTGTATTGTTCAAACGTTCGTTCCCCACCAACAACTGGAGTCAGCCAGATATTGCTGACGCCTTCCAGGAAGTCGAGCATCATCTGTTCATGATTGCCGCGTAAGCAGATCACACGCTCAGGGTTCTCCCGACACATGTGCATGATGTGGTCGACGCAACCAGGAGCATCCGCTCCGCGATCGATCAGATCGCCGAGGAATACAAGCGTGTCCGTCTTGGAATCGCGAGGTATGAGATCGAGCAGATTCAGCAGTTGCGCGCAACGACCGTGAATGTCTCCCACGATGAACGTTTTCATTCAGGTTCTTCCTCTTGATCGATGCCGCGCTTGATGTTGGCCATCAATTCCTTGAACCGCGGGTCTTCCTGCATGTCGGCCCAATTCGGATCAGATTCAAACCACGGATAGTTCTCATTACCGAGACTGATCGCCGTTTCGAGCCATCGCAGGGCCTCGACTTGCCGACCCTGTAAAAGATACGCCGAGGCCAACCAGTAAGATATATCGTAATCGGCCTCAGCGGCGAGCCTGACCTTGTTCGTCAATTGTTCGTTGGCCTTTGTGTGTTCACCTTGAGCGCTCAAGCAGATCGCGAGGATCGGCCGTATTCCGTCCATTTGCGGGTGTTGTTGAAGCAGTTGCTGGAGGATCCGCGTGGCCGAATCAACTTCACCGCGATAATACAACACACGAGCACGAAAGACTTTGATGAGCGGATGCTCGGGTTCCATTTCGGCGCCACGATCGAGCTCTGCCAACGCGTCTTCATAACGTCGTTGATAGGTAAAAATCCGCGCCCGGTTGTAGCTGGCGACAACGCCTTCAACGGGATTCAAACGCGCCATCCGATCAAAACTCCTGAGCGCACGTTCATACTGTCCACTGAGTCTCGCCAGTACGCCACGAACGAAATGCACGCCCACGTCGTTCGGATACTGTTCGCGTAATGCTTCGACCTCTTCCCGCGCCTTCGGTTTGTTGCCGCCCGTGAGATAGATGAACACCATGTGCATCCGCGCTTCAAGCAGTTGCGGATCCAAACGCAAGGCTTTGGTAAATGCCTCCCGCGCTTTCTGATGATCGCCGGCCTGCCCCAGTCCTTTCAAAACGCGGTTGACGTAACAGCTGCCGAGCGCCGAGTAAGCCAGGGCGAATCTCGGATCGAGTTCGATTGCGCGACGAAAATGTTCGATTGCCGAATCGACATCTTCGCGCGCGATGGTGTGATAGATAAACTGGCCCAACCGATCGCGTCCGCGCAGATACTCTTCAGACGCTGCAGCATCGGCTGTTGATCCTTTCGCCAGAGCATGTTGCTCATCCGGCGTTAACTCCAGCCGCAACCCTTCAACAATGCGTTTTACGATCGTGTCCTGCACGCCGATGATGTCGCTCGCTTCCGCGTCGATACGTTCACTCCAGAGAATCTCACTCGTCTTAACGTCCAGTAGTTGAGCAGTAACGCGCAGCCGATCGCCTGCTCGTAAGAACGTTGCTGTCAGGATCGCATCGACGTGCAATTCGCTGCCGGCTAGCGCGGGATCAACCTGCCGCTCCTGATATTTCACAATGATTGAAGACGGTCTGACGACCAGCGACTTAACGCGAGCGAGTTCGGTAATCACAGCATCGGCAAGAGAGAACTGGTAGAAGTCGATCTCGCGATCGTTTCCGACATTCTTGAAAGGCAGGATTGCGACGCTCTTTCGTTCATTGTCCGCCATGCTGCTGGCGGGCGTTTCATCTTTTGCGACCCCGGGGCTTGCCGATCCTCTTGAGCCACCCGACGGCGAACCGTCGGCAACTTTTGACCCCGTGAGCCATCTGAACGCGCGCGCCATTGGATTACGTGGTCCAAGGTGCTTGGGAGCGACTGGCGCAACACTCTCCTCAAATCCCGGCAAGGATTCGGAGCCGAGTTCTCGAATCACGGCTCGCAGATCGTCGCCTAACTGTGCGATTCGTTGATAACGGTTTCGCACGTCTTTAGCTAAAGCCCTGTCGAGGATTCCCTGCAACGCCGCCGGTACGCGCCCGGGCCGGGCTTGGGAGAGTGGTGCCGGGTCTTGATGCAAAACCGCATGACGAACATCAACGGCTGTTTGTCCGCGGAAAGGCCAGGTGCCGGTCAGCATTTCGTATAACAGCACACCAGTGGAAAAGATATCTGCCCGTGCATCGACGCGATCTCCGCGCGCTTGTTCCGGCGCGGCGTAGGTCGCTGTGCCATACGGTATGCCGACTTCGGTCAATTCAGTGTGATGAATTCCGGAAGTGCGCGCGGCCTCTTCGTCGAGAAGTTTCGCCAAGCCAAAGTCGAGAACTTTTACCTGCCCATTGGGCGTCACCATCACGTTGCCTGCTTTGATATCGCGATGAATGATGCCGCGTGAGTGCGCGGCGGCGAGGGCGTCGACGGTCTGGACGGCGATTGATAAAGCGCTTTCTAGAGAAAGTGGTCGACCGTTGACGAGCTGCCGAACATTTCGACCTTCGATGTATTGCATCGCGATGAAATGAATGCCGTTGATTTCATTCAAGTCGAATATGGTACAGATGTTCGGGTGATCCAACGCCGACGCCAGCCGTGCTTCCCGTTCGAACCGTTTTAGATTAGCTTCTTTCGCTGTCAGTTCGGCCGGCAACACTTTGATGACGACAGGCCGGCCAAGCTTCGAATCGATAGCGCGGTACACCGTTCCCTGTCCGCCCTCGCCGAGCTTCTCGATTATTTTGTAGTTACCGAGTGTTGAGCCGATCATCGATCTAAACGACAACGGAGTCTGAGGATTTTCATGATAGAGAAGATTCCAATAGGAATTAAGAGTAAAGGCACTATTTACGGGCGAGAGAGTAAATCGCTCAGATAGCAGGGTCAAGACGCGCTGACGGAAAGGCGAGAAGGATATGCCCGACAGGCTTTAGGCGCTTTCGGTTGTGGTCGTCTGTACCGACATCCAAGCTACCAGAAACTGCGCAATCAGTGTCCGATATGCTTTGAAGCGTATCGGACACTGATTCCGCGGTTTCTGGTAGGTTGAATGTTCGAAGAGTCAACGACACGCTGAAGTGTATCGAACATCGCCTTTCAGAGAAGATTCTAACGGTGCCACTTTTCTGAGGTATATTAAGCCGCTCGCTTTGATTACCCCGAGTCAATGCGGTCACCCAAACAAGTCATGCGACGCTCAATTGCCCTACTCCTGTTGTTTTGTGTGGTTTCGCTCGTCCACGCACAAAAGTACACGACCACCGATGGCAAAATCCGTGTCGCGCTAATCAAACAGCCGTTTTCTCCCACCGGGACTTCCGCTGGTCCGAGCACAATGGCCAACGGTGGCATTCAACAGATTCTCGACCGCCTGGGTTCTGTTGTTCGCATTGAAGAGGTGAAGCTGACGCCCGACGAGGCGACTGAGTATGGGGCTTGGAAAAAGCTGGGAATGGCTTTGGGCCACTTCTCGGATATCGTCTCAAAGAATGAGCGTGACGGATACTTCGTTGTTGGTTTGTTGGCGACGTGTCCGTCGATGCCGGGTTTGGTCGCCGGACTTCAGCATTCAGGGCCAACACGTGAGCCAATCAAAATCGGAATGCTCTGGCTCGATGCGCACCCCGACTTTAATACTCCGGAAACTACGCGCAGCGGATCACTCGGCGGTATGCCTGTGGCAGTCGCAACCGGCCGGGCATTGCAACGTATGCGGATGGACGCGCACCTCGATCCGCCGCTGGCTGATCGTCATATCGTGATGGGCGGCGTTCGACTCACGGATCCGCTTGAGCAGAGTCTGCTTGATGAATCGCTTATCGAACTGCTTAGCGTTGATGATTTGCGCAATATGACGCCGGCAGTTTTTGCGCAGCTCGACCGCCTCAGCAAGATCACCGACAAGATTTACATTCATATCGATATGGACGTGCTCGACCCCCGCGAAGTGATGGGCCACGGCAACAAGGTGCCAAATGGCCCATCGAGTGAACAGTTGGCGAAGCTGTTTGAAGCGATCTTTACTCGCTATCCAAAGGCATCAGCAATCGGTTTTGCGACGATTCCAACAACCGATGAAGGCGGACTCTCAATCGCGGCAGTCAATCGAATGATTGAGGCCGCGGTGCGTGGGATAAAAAAGCGAGAGAGCCGGCAGTAGTCACATCCTAAGCTGTCGAAATGGCCCGAGCTTCGTTTGCGGTTTACGCAGGGCCGAAACACTGCATTTCAAAACTCGGAGAAACTAAACCAATGCTAAAGGTTCGGTATGTTGCTGTTGCTTTCATTCTCTGTTCAGCAGCTGCGCTAACGTTCATCAGCGAGTGTTTGCCTGGGAAGGTGGTTGGATCGGCGCAGCAATCTGATGCGAACTTCTACTCCGCCTTACGGTGGCGAATGATTGGTCCGTTTCGCGCTGGGCGGGTGAACGCCGTCAGTGGCGTTGTCAGTGAACCTGATACGTTCTATTTCGGGTCCGTCGGCGGTGGCGTGTGGAAGACGATAAATGCAGGTCGGACCTGGACTCCGATTTTCGATTCGCAACCGATCGCGTCCATTGGTGCGCTCGCAGTTGCTCCTTCCGATTCAAAGATCATCTATGTCGGCACAGGCGAAGCTGACATGCGCGATTCGATTTCGTTTGGCAATGGTGTTTATAAATCAATCGACGAGGGAAAGACGTGGAAACACGTTGGACTCGACAACACGCGACAGATTGGCCGTGTGCTCGTAGATCCTGCAAAACCTGATACGGTCTTTGTTGCGGCGCTCGGGCACGTGTATGGACCAGGTGCGGATCGCGGTGTCTATCGCTCGCGCGACGGTGGTGCGACATGGCAGAAGGTCTTATTCAAAGACAATGACGTGGGCGCAATTGACCTCGCATTTGATCCGACTAACGCACAGATTATCTACGCCGCGATGTGGAATGTTCGTCGTCCACCGTGGTTCATCTACGCTCCCGCCAACGGACCCGGCGGTGGAATTTTCAAATCAATCGACGGCGGCACAACCTGGAAACAACTGACAACGGGTCTACCCGTAGACGGATTGGGTCGAATCGGTTTGGCAGTCGTACCGACCAATCGAAATCGAGTCTACGCGATTGTTGATGCAAAGGAAGGTGGTCTTTATTCGTCAAACGATGCAGGCGCGACATGGACAAAAATGTCGGGTGATCAGCGATTGTGGGGACGCGGCTGGTACTTCAATAAGGTGACGGCGGATCCGAAGAACCCTGACACAGTCTATGTCCAGAACACATCGATCTACCGATCGACGGACGGTGGTCTGAAGTGGACGGCAATCAAAGGCGCGCCTGGTGGCGACGACTATCACCAGATGTGGATTAACCCTAACGATCCGAAGCGAATGATTGTAGCGAGTGATCAGGGATCGATCGTCACTGTCGATGGAGCGATCACCTGGAGCAGTTGGTACAACCAATCAACAGCACAGCTCTATCACGTCGCTGCTGACTATCGTTTTCCATATTGGGTTACTGGTGCCCAACAAGACAGCGGTGCGGTTGGTGTGCCCTCGCGAAGCGGCCACTCCGAGATCTCAAACAAGGATTGGACAGGACTGTGTGCGGGAGGAGAGGCAGGTTACACAGCCCCGGATCCATTACACCCGGAAATCCTTTTCGGTGGAACAGTCACCCGGTGCAACGTCCTGACAGGCGCAACCCAAAACGTTTCGCCCGAGCGTGGAGCTGGTCCATTTCGTCATGCATGGACTCAACCACTTGTCTTCTCGAAGGCAGATCCGCGGGCGTTGTATTACGCTAATCAGTATCTCTACAAAACAACTAACGGCGGCGAAAGCTGGACACAGATCAGTCAGGATCTAACTCGGGAAGATCCAGGTGTGCCTCCGAATCTGAATGAAGCTGCGGCAGCAGATGCGCCCACCGGCAAACGACGTGGCGTGATCTACACGATTGCTCCATCGCCCTTGTTGGCGCCAATCATCTGGATAGGAACCGATGACGGCTACTTTCATCTAACCAAAGATGACGGCAAGACGTGGACAAACGTCACGCCGCCTGAAGTGACGTCATGGAGCAAGGTGGTGATGATGGAAGCTTCACATTTCGATGTGAGCACCGCCTACGCGGCTTTCGAACGGCATCAGTTGGAAGATTACGAGCCGTACGTCTATCGCACGCGTGATTCAGGAAAGACGTGGCAGAAGATTACTAATGGCTTGCCCGCCGGAGTTTATGTGCAAACGATAAAGGAAGATCCACACAAGCGCGGACTTCTGTTTGTGGGTACCGAGCTCGGTGTGTTTGTGTCGTTCGACGACGGGGACCACTGGCAGTCGTTGCAATTGAATTTGCCCTCCGCATCAGCGAGAGATCTGGCGATTCATGGAGACGATTTGATTGTCGCAACCCACGGTCGCGGGTTTTGGATACTCGACAACATCACCCCGCTGAGACAACTCGATGATGCTCGCAAGGCAAATAACTTTTTGTTCAAGCCGGCGGTTGCCATCAGCGTTGTCTTAGGAAGTGACAACGGTACGCCGCAGCCTCGCGATGAAGCGTTAGCACAGAATCCCCAATTCGGAGCGGCGATAGATTACTACCTGCGAGCTAATCAGACTGATCCAGTGCTTCTCGAGATTCTAAATCCGGCCGGCGACGTGGTGCGACGATATTCAAGCGAAGACAAACCGACGCCCGTGAATCCCGACACGCTGAACATCCCGGCATTCTGGAGACCCACACCCGAGCCTTTATCTGCTTTGGCGGGAATGCACCGTTGGTATTGGGACTTGCGACCGACTCCGCCGGCGCCAACTGGCGGAGGAGGCGGCGGGGGTGGCGGCGGCGGTTTTGGTAATCGTCCGACTGTGCTGCCTGGAAATTACACCGTCAGGTTAACTGTGGCCGGACAAAACTACATGCAACCGCTCGTCGTGAAACCCGACCCGCGGGTGAAGTAAAAGCAGGTCCACAGATTACACAGATTACAGAGATTAGTGCGTAAAAAAGGGATGTTGAGTATTAGGTTTCTGTAACCTAACCAACTCAACGTCCCTTTTCTTAATTCAGAATCTGTGTAATCTGTGGACCTGCTTCCTTGTTAGTTTTTTGACATCTCCTCCGTTACGCCCATCTGCCAAAGCATGAACGCGTAATCGAAGGCTGTTTCTTTCAGCGCGTCGTAACGACCTGAAGAGCCGCCATGTCCCGCGCCAAAGTTGACCTTCAACAATAGCGGGTTTTGATCGGTCTTCATGTCACGCAGTTTCGCGACATACTTCGCGCCTTCCCAGTAAGGAACCTGGCTGTCGTTCACTGAAACTTTCACCAGAATTGTAGGATAGTTCTTCTTCGCGATGTTGTCGTAGGGTGAATACTGCTTAATGTACTCAAAAGCAGCTTTCTCATTAGGATTACCCCACTCGATGTATTCACTCGTCGTTAACGGAATTGAGGCGTCGAGCATTGTGTTCAGCACGTCGACGAACGGAACCTGCGACACGACTGCTTTGAACAGATCGGGTCGCATGTTTGTAACTACACCCATTAACAACCCACCGGCGCTACCGCCCTGGATAACTAATCGATTGCTGGACGTGTACTTCGTCTTGATCAAGTGCTCGGCGCAGGCGACGAAGTCGGTGAATGTATTCAATTTCGTCATCATTCGTCCTGCCTGGCGCCATTCCTCGCCGAGTTCGCCACCGCCGCGAATATGCGCAATGACGAAGATCACTCCGCGATCAAGCAGCGTCAGACGCGTTGACGAAAATGTTGGCGGAATCGAAGCGCCGTACGATCCGTAGCCGTAAAGCAGGAGGGGCGCGGAGCCATCGAGTTTCGTGCCCTTCCGGTAGACTACCGACATCGGAATCTTCGTGCCGTCAGCTGCAGTGGCGAATACGCGCTCTGATTGATAATTCTTGCGGTCGAATCCGCCGGGAACCTCCGTCTGTTTCAGCAAAATACTCTTGCCCGTGTTCATGTCGTAGTCCAACACAGAGTTTGGTGTGACCATCGAGTTGTAGCTGTAGCGAAGAAGAGTGGTGTTGAATTCGCGGTTTGTACTCAAGCCGATGGTGTAAACAGGTTCAGGAACTTCGATTCGGTGTCGCTTGTTGGTTTTGAAGTTCAACACTTCCAGTTGCTGCAAGCCGTTTTCCCATTCCGACAGCACGGCGTGGTCGGCAAACAAGCTGATTGCCTCGAGCTTCACGGTTGGCCGATGCTCTACAAAATCCTTCCAGTTCTTTTCAGAAGGATCAGAGACAGGCGCAGTCACAACGTGGAAATTCTTCGCACCCTTATTCGTGCGAATATAGAAGAGTCCATTGCGATGATCGACGTCGTACTCGTGATCTGGTTGGCGTGCCAACACGACCTTGAGTTCAGCATTAGGATTGTCAGCAGGCAGGAAGCGCACATCGGTTGAGGTCTTACTCTCCGCACCCACGAAGATCATCGCTCGATCACGAGAGCGGAAGGTGTAGATATCAAACATCTCATCCTTCTCTTCGTAGACTAGGTCGCTCTTCTCGCTGCCAAGCACATGCCGAAAGAACTTGTCACTTCGTTTGGTCACCGGATCTTCGGTGACGTAAAAGAGTGTCTTGTTGTCGGTGGCCCAAGCCACGTAATTGACGCGTTCGATCTTCTCAGACAGGTCCTGACCAGTGCGCAGGTCTTTTACACGCAAGGTGTATTGACGATAACCGGTGTTGTCAGTCGAATAAGCGAGTAGATTGCCATCGTCGCTCGGATTGAATGCCCCTACGCTCATGAACTTCTGATCCTTCGCCAGCTCATTCTGGTCGAGGACGATTTCTTCAGGTGCAGCAGTGCTGCCTTTCTTCCGACAGAAGATTGGATATTGTTTACCTTCCACTGTTCGCGTGTAGTAGAAATAGTTTCCCTGGCGATACGGCACGTTCTCGTCAGTCTGTTTGATATGACTGAGCATCTCTTTGTAGAGCTTTTCTTGCAGCCCGACCGTTGGCTTCATGACCTCTTCCGCGTAGGCATTTTCAGCTTGCAAATGGGTCATCACATCAGAATTGGTTTTTTCGCGAAGCCAAAAGTAATCATCAACCAGCGTAACGCCGTGAATGTTTGTCGTCTTGGGTTTCTTCGTAGTCATTGGTGCTTTAGGTGAACTGCCGGCAGGTTGCGCCGCAACATCAGCAACTGCAAACGCCAGGGAAAAGAAAATGAACGCCACGGGAAGTAGGGTTACTCTTTGTTTTGTCATGACACACCTTCATCGTCAGAATTTGCAGTGATAGTCAGGAGGTTCGAGCAGAGTAACGCAGGTAACAAGGGGTCAACCGGCACACGGCCGGTCAGTCGTGAACGGTTCAACCACGTGGCGGATCGCCCCATCCTGAACCAATGTATTTACCGTTCTCAACTATGCACGGAACGGTCGGGTCACCGCCGGAGTATGAAAACATCTCAGCACGCCGCGCACGATCGGTTTGGGCGTCGTACTCAACGAACGGAATCCTTTTCGAGTTGTAGTGATCCCGGGCTTGTTGACAGTACGGGCAACCCGGCTTCACATAAATAACTAAGGCCACCTTTTGTCCCCCTTAGGTGTTAGACCGCGAATTTTTCTGATCATTAACCGCGCGGCTTGAGTGTACAAAATTCAGTAGGGAGCGATTATACTGCCGCTGCCTATGAGCGAACAAAGCGGCAGCGATGCCGAACTCGGACAGGTAACCGCCGACCTGCTTGATCCATACGAGAAGCTCATATCGATCGAGATTCTCGGCAGAACGGTTAGCGTACCCGAAAAGAATCGTTTACTTCGCTGCTTCCAATTTCTGTCGATCAACACGATCTCTTACGGCGACTTCTGCTGGAATGGCGAGTGTACCAATTGTCAGGTCTGGTTTCGTATGCAGGGTCAAAATGAGGAAGCTGATCGACCGGCATTGTCGTGCCGGCTGGAGTGTGAAGAGGGAATGGTGATCAGTAAGCTGAGCCGCTTTATCGAGCTAAAGGGAATCACTTAATTTTTGATTGCCGATTGTTGATTGTTGATTGCGGCACTGTCTTGTTAGTATTTCGGCACTGAGGGGTCCACTTCGTTAGACCACGCGATTATCCCGCCCTTTAGATTCAGCAGATTCCCGTTAAAGCCTGACCGTTGCAAGGCCTCGATCGCTCTTGCACTGCGACCGCCCATCTTGCAGTGAACAACAGTTTCACGATTGGGATCGATCTCCTCCATTCGATTCAGCACCTGGCCGAGTGGTATGTGAAGCGAATTCGGAATACGACCAATCGCGACCTCGTTGTCTTCACGCACATCGACGATCTGGATGTCTTCACCATTATCTAATCGTTGCTTTAGACCAGTCGCAGTTATCTCTTGCATGTTTGTCTCCAGTAATCATAGTTGAGTGTTGGTTATCATAGTGCTCGAAGTCGCCAACCTCAAGATCCATAACGGTCAACCGTCATTGCATAATTCAAGGTTCAATGAAGTTGTGTGCTATCAAACTAGAGCGGGGGTAAACCACCCTTCCAAACCTGCAATTCATCGCAGCTTGAGTTATGCCACTGAAGGTTGAGCGCTGATGTTTTTGTACCTTGAAATTTTTCAACCTGAGAGTAGGCCCCAGCGGTAAGCGCGGGTGTCGTTTCATTGTTCTGGTAAGTTAAAATGTGAATCCGCATTCAACAATAGAAAGGCCCTTCTATGAGATTCCAGTTTTACTCTGACGAGATCGCCCCTTTACCAAAACTTTCAGTCGACGGAACTGTTGGAAACAGCATCCACTTCTCACATTGGGAAGGAAACGAAACTCCCGAAGAAGTTAAGGCAGACACTTCCACGGAAATCGCACTCAACCTCGTCGCCTCTCCTAACCGCGACAAACTGACGCGCGGTATCGATCTCGTAACGAATAATCACTTCGACACCGACGGCATACTCTCGGTTTGGACCGTCATGACAGGTCAACGTGCCTCGGAGTATCACGACGTACTGATCGCGGCAGCTGAAGCGGGCGACTTTTCGGAATATTCAACAGAAACCGGAATCCGCGTGAGCATTGCCATCCAAGGCTCTGATCAGGCGAGTCCGAATAACGACAGCGGCTCACCCCTGGCTCGCAAACTTGCCGGTTCGGGAGTTGACGATGATGCCCGCGCTTATGAATTAGTGTTGCCGGAAGTTGAACGACTAATCACGAACATAGACGATTATGAAGATCTCTGGCGCGATGGCTGGCTGAAAATCGCGGAAGCCGTCGAGAGTTTTGAAGCCGGCGCGTCGCGAGTGCACGAGTTTTCTGAAAGTCAAATGTCGCTGATCACGCTAGCGCCCGAAATCTTCAGCGGCGGCGGTTTCAATCCGACGCGACATGCAGCGCCCTACACAGCTATTTCGCGATATGCACGCGGCCTCCTGTTTGTTATTGGTATTCCGGCACCCGGCGGTTGGTTCTATCGCATCGACTATCCTTATTACTCCTGGGCCGAAACAATTGTCAGACCTCAAGTGCAGAGGCGTGATTTCACAGAAGCCTTAGGGCGACTAAACGATAGTGAGCGCAATCCGGGAAGTTGGCGGTTGGACAATCGCGAAATGACTTCGGCTGTAAAGTTTCTCGACGAAAGCGGATCACTGGCTGCGTCCAGCCATTTGCCCGATGAGATCGCAAAGATCATCGCAACTGAATCGCTGCAGCGCGCACACGCCTGAGCCTTACTGAATCAAGTGCACGACGTAATCATAATTGGAGCTGGGCCCGCTGGAGTATCCGCTGCTCTCTGGTGTGATGAGCTTGGCCTGGACGCTCTTGTATTGGAGCAAGCGGAAAAGATTGGCGGCCAACTCAACATGGTCCATAACCCAATCGAGAATCACTTAGGTATCAAGGCGCAAAACGGCCAGGAGTTCATCGAACGTTTTGCTTCCGATGTTTCCGATGCCGACTTCGATTTGTGGACAGGAGTCGCAATTGATGGGATCGACCTGAACGCGAAACGCATCTCGCTTCAGAGCGGCGAAAAACTTCAAGCGATTGCGATTGTTATTGCCACTGGCGTACGTCGGAGAAGCCTGGGTATTCCGGGTGAGAAGGAGTTTGTCGGGAAAGGGATAATCGAGTCCGGCAAGCGCGATCGTGAATTGTTGAAAGGAAAAGATGTGTGTGTGGTTGGCGGAGGCGACGCGGCTGCCGAAAATGCCTTGTTGCTCTCGGATGTGTGCGCGACCGTGACGCTCGTTCACCGCGGCAAACGCTTGCGTGCCCGGCGGGAGATGTTGGAACAACTTCAGACCAATCACTGCATCACGGTCTTCACGGAGTCGGTGGTCACGCGGATTCTCGGCAGTGAGGAAGTTGAGGCCGTCGAAGTTTTGCGGAAGGATGGATTGAAGCCATTCCAAATTGCCGTGAAAGGCGTGCTGATACGAATCGGAGTCGAAGCCAACACCGAACTCTTTGGCAATCAGTTACAACTCGATGGCCAGCGCTACATCGTCACAGATAGTCGACACGAAACGAATGTGCCGATGGTGTTTGCTGTTGGAGACGTTTCGAATCCGCTGGCGCCTACCATCAGCAGCGCAGTCGGCGCAGGGGCGACGGCAGCGAAAGTGATCGCCACACGATTGAATGCAACGAGACCATCGCGTTAGAGTCGTTTGCTTGAGTCTTTGCGTCTTTGCGCCTTTGCGGGCTTAGTCCTGCGCCGAAAGGATCAAGTTTCCCGCAAAGACGCAAAGGCGCAAAGAACAACAATGAGTGAAACGGAACTTGGCTACACAGATGCTCATGTCGCTGCTTATCCGGTCGAGTACATCGCCGGTATCGATCTATACAACAGCGGCGAATTTCACGCTGCGCATGATGCGTGGGAAGAGCGTTGGATGGGTGAGGTTGGCCCACAGGAGAAATTGTTTCTGCAAGCGATGATTCAGTCGGCGGTTGCATTCCATCATCTCGACATTGGTCGACCGGGCGCGGCGCGAGAAATGTATCGGCGAGCAAAAGAGAAGTTTGCGCGATTAAATCGTAGAGTATTCATGTCGCTGGATCTGGACGTGTATCAAGCACAACTTGACAGCGCGCTATCATGGTTGTTAGCCGCCGCGGATCCGCGCACACTGCCGATACCCGAAATCAGACCCCCTCGGATTCGTTTGTTGCCGACTATTGATGAGTTTGACTGAAGGAGCAGACGCTATGCGCTTCGTTAACGCTCTCAGGTTGATTCTGTGCACGCTCTGGCTCGGTGCAGCCGTCTTCTTCAGTGCGGTTGTTGCGCCTGCGGCATTTGGCGTACTCCGTTCTTTCAACCTGGCAAACGCTTCGCAGCTCGCAGGCGACATTGTTGCGCGCAATCTTGCAGTCATAAACATCAGCGGCTTGATTGTTGGGCTGTTTCTGCTGCTGACACTGTTCATAGTTCGCGGTCGCCGTGGACGCGCGGCCTTAATCACCGAGTTTATTTGCACGTCTGTGATCATCGCCGCGACGAGCGTGAGCCATTGGTTGTTCGCCGCCCGAATGCGCGATTTGCGTGTGGCAATCGCGCTTCCGTTTGACCAGGTGCCCATCAATGATGGCCGCCGAATGGCATTCGATAGCCTCCACGCCTACTCGGTTAACGCGCTCGGTCTTGCTATGATTGCAGCCCTCGTAATCA
Source organism: Pyrinomonadaceae bacterium (assembly GCA_035457565.1). Classification (GTDB taxonomy): domain Bacteria; phylum Acidobacteriota; class Blastocatellia; order Pyrinomonadales; family Pyrinomonadaceae; genus PSRF01. Next base: position 39,474 of record DATIBJ010000109.1, read on the forward strand.
TTATTTTGATCGCGCGCAGCGGCCGCAATTGACCGCCAGGGAGCATCGTGACCCAAGCAAATACTTTTGAAGACGTCGACGAGTGGCAACGACGATATGATGCCTGGCGTCAGCGCGCCGGCGCTTCTGCTGACATCGATGAGGATTATCCTTTCGTAAAAAACCGCCGCGCACCGTTCACTCCTGCCCGTCGCGCGCTGCCGATGTTGAATCTCGCGTTGATTTCCTCGGCAGGTGCCTACATCGATGGCACTGAAGCGTTCGACACGTCTTCAACCGATGGTGATTTGCGATTCAAGGAGATACCGATCGAAGTTGAGGCGGAAGATCTGCGCTTCTCTGCGCGTGGGTATGACCCGGCCGCAGTCCAGCAAGACGTCAATACGCAAATACCCATCGAACGACTCTTTGAATTCGAAAATAACGGAATCATTGGTCAACTGAACCCGATCTTTTGGAGCTTATGTGGATACATTCCAAATGCCGCGTTGCTGATGCATGAGGTTAGTGGAAAACTCATCGAACGATTGGTTCGTTATGAGGTGCAGGCAGCACTGTTGATTCCGGCTTCAAAGCTTTGCCATCAGACAGTCGGATTGCTCGCTCGCGCGATCGAGGCAGCCGGAATTCCAACGATGACAATCGCCGTTTTGAAAGATGTAGTCGAAAGCGTCAGGCCGCCAAGAGTTGCACTCTATGACGGCGAGTTGGGTAGTGTCGCTGGCTTACCGGGTTGGCCGGAACATCAACGACGCATTCTTGATGAGTCGCTCAGGTTGATCGAGCCGATGGACCAACCAGGCATTCGTAAACTAGTTGTCGAACTTCAATCACAGGTCGAGAAGGCGCGCGGCGAGCGTTAACCCATGACCTACGGAGCTTTTGTACAAGAGTCCTAATCCCACCGACGCCAAGTCGGTGGATTGTTCAAACTTAACCTATAGACAACGGCCGCACGTATTCTTCGCGCCGGCGAGCGAATGTGCGATAGGTCACTCAACTTCATTCGCCGGCGCGAAACATGATTTTGGTACCTGGGCTTTTAGGTAGGATCTGAAACAATCCACCGACTTCGTCGGTGGGATTTAGACTTTTTGTGTCAAAGCCGCACCACGATCTAAGAATTCTGATCTAGTTCTCTGACCGATGTCCCACCTAAAACGTCTCCTCCTTCTCGTAGTCTTTCTGCTTGCGGCAGCGTTGATTTATCTTTTCTTTGCGCCAACCAGAATCGATCCTGTTGCCTGGCAACCTCCAGTTGCACCCGAGTTAACGGGTCCCTACGAACAGAACTCACGCCTGTCTTCAACACAACGGTTATCACTTGGTGAAGGAAATGCGCCGGAAGATGTCGCCCTTGACGGGATGGGCCGAATCTACGGTGGTCTGGACGATGGGCGCATCATGCAGTTGCAGGCTGACGGTACGCAGCCGCGGGTCTTCGCAAACACTCACGGACGGCCACTTGGGTTGGCGTTCACGGCAGACGGGGATCTGATCGTCGCAGATGCGATTAAAGGGTTGCTGTCGGTCAATCCAAATGGCGAGATAACCACACTCGCTACCGGCGCGGAGGGTTCGCAATTCAGTTGCTTGAATGATCTGGACGTGGCTGCGGACGGTACGATCTACTTCACAGAAGCCTCGAACAAGTTTCCGATGAAGGAATTCACCGCAGACATACTCGAGCATCGTCCGAATGGCAGGATGCTGGCTTACGATCCAAAGACGAAACAGGCGCGAACGATTCTCAAAGGCATTCACTTTGCGAATGGAGTCGCTATAAGCCCCGATCAGTCATTCGTGTTGGTTAACGAAACTGGAAGATATCGGGTGATGCGCGTGTGGTTGAATGGGCCAAAGCAGGGGCAGGCGGAGGTATTCATCGAAAACCTGCCGGGCTTTCCGGACGGGATCTCATCGAACGGCAAGGATAAGTTCTGGCTTGCACTCGTAACGCCTCGCAACAAACTTCTTGACACGCTCTTGCCCTATCCATTTCTGCGCAAAGCCATCTCACGACTGCCGAAAACTCTGCAGCCTGCTCCGGCGAGATATTCATTCGTGATCGCTTTAGATGCGACCGGCCACGTGGTGGAAAACCTGCAAGACCCTTCAAAGAATTGCTACGCGGAGATCGCGAATGTAGTCGAACGCGAAGGGGCGCTGTATTTCGGTAGCATCGGCGAATCGGCGATCGGACGGTTTGCGCTGAAGTAGGGTTCTTCCGTCGCAGGGCGGAATTGGTCAACATCCCATAACCTCAATCTTGCCGGCTGAAGATCCATCACATTCACCTTCATCGCAGAGTGCCACGTCCCAAAGATCAGCGCTCAACTTCCGTTGAAACAAATCAAGCTTAGATAACTGCAGTTAGGAAGGGCGGTTTACCACGGCTGAGATCCATAACACTCAACTTCAGAATCAAAGTGCGACGCGCAAAATCATCAGCACTCAATCTTCCATGAGATAACTCAAGTTCCGATAATCGCAGTCTGGAAGGGTGGTTTACCCCCGCTCAAGTTACACAAGACCCAAGCTGAGTACTGATGATTCTGCAGTCGCGTTGTGATTCTGCGTTGAGTGTTGTGCGACTCAGCCGGGGTAAACCGCCCTTCCTGACTTGCACTTAGTAAGCTTGAGTTGTTTCGCTAAAGATTGAGCGCTGATCTTTGGAACGTCGCACGCTGCGATGGATCGTGGATGTTATGCAACTTGAGCGGGGGTAAACCGCCCTTCCCTTGTCTGCCAGCCTACTCTGGTTCCACGACTAGAATGTTCACGGGGCGTCTGGCTTTGACCACTTCAAGGCCCAGGTCTTTAAGCTGGGCGAGTGTGGCCTCGGGTTTTCCGTGTTGATATGGAAGATTCCAGTTGTACTCCCCAGTCAATTTCGTCTCATCAATCACGATCGAATCAAGCACAAATTGACTCAGAAACTCGGTTAACTTATCGACACCATAGCGCCTGCTTGAGCCGCGGCCACGAAGGACTCTAAAGTCTCTCTCTTCATCTTTATCGGCCACACTCAGCTTGACTACCTGGCCATCTATCACGCGCAGCACATAAACCTCCTTCTCCTCCATGTGCCAGCTAGCCTTAACTCCAAAAGTCGCCGCCAGTGCGTTCTGAAAAAGCGGCAGGAGTTGCGACTCGCGTCCTTTGGGCACACGCGCAACTACGCGGTAAGCCTGGCTCGTCACAGGTTTTGGTACGCGCCAATCCATATGATAGATGTCGGCTTGATACGCCATATGAACAAGGACCTGCAACGGCTCGCCGTCGGCCGTTAGATAATTGCCTCCCGGCTTGTACAAACTGCCAGAGGTTGCGGTCTTGATCGGCTTTATGATCACGCTGGTGAGTGGCCCGACTCCGTCCTTCCACTCGATCTCATCCTGGTCCCAGGCCAGATTTGAATCCCGCGTTTCCGGCGCCGCAAAAGCGACGGCTTGTCCACGCAAAAGATCGCGCAGCTTACCGGTCGTAACCTCTTCCGGCCTGGTAGTCGCCAGCAGCTTGCCTTCAGGATTTACGATGACTGTAGTGGGAATTGAATGAATATCGAAGACCGGCCAATTCGCCCGAGTTGAGTCGACACCAATCCAGCTTTTGAGCGGCGAGGTTTTCAGAAACTCATTAAGCTGCGTTTCTTCGTCGTCAGTCACTGAGATGAACACTACCGGTTGATCAGCCAGTTCTTTGGCGATTTCATTAAGGTGTGGGATGGCGGCGACGCACGGGCTACACCAGGTGGCCCAGAACTCGACGACCACCAGCTTGCCTTTCAGTTTGGCCCAATCCGCAGAAGCGTCCGGCGGCGCCTGGAGAAGCTTCTCCAATTTCAACGGGGGTGCGTCTGGTAGCGCTGCCTGCTGTTTCTGATTTGTCTGAGCGTCGGCTGTCAGCGCGGTGACGAAGACCACCAGCGTCAGCGCCATACCGAAACGAACGGACTTTGTCGACATCATTTTGGGTCCCCCTTCGGTTTGCATTGGGTACAAAAGGAAATCATGTAGTAAGTGTATGAGAGGACGAAAAGTTGCAGAGAATTAACCGCGGCATCGCTGAATCGTTGCATCGCTGAATCGCCGAATCGCTGGGTACCTTTTAACCAAGTGTATAGCTGCTAGCCAATTTCGCCTCACTTGAGATTATCTCTTTTCCGTGCAAATTCGCTTGTTGATCTCACTACGTGGCTACGAGGTATTCAGTCCGGCTTTTCCATTACTGCAAGCCAAGCAGTCAGCCTCGAACTAAACGTTGAAATAACATGGGTTAACTCTCAACGTGATGGCCTTGCAGATTACGGCACGCGCGTTGATAAAGCATGGTTGCCCCCGCTCCCACGAACAAAGGTCTACCGAACTCGGGGATCTCCCCCAACCTGGAGCGACAAAGGACAAAATGATCAACCTTCTCTCAGCGGCGACTGCGACCCCCCGTCATGCTTTCAAAACCACCGAACTCGTTGGCGAACTGATGCACAAGTTCTCCCCGGAACTCATCAACGCGATCAATTCACTGGGCGTCGAACAACGATATTCCACGCTCGAAAATTATCCGGAGTTTCTCGCCGGCAAACCCAAAGTCACCACAAGCTCCACAACTGAACTCGGTGTGGCCGCAACTGTACGCTGCATTCAAGAGTGGGGCGGCGATCCATCGCGTATTGGATTGCTCATCGCTGCGACCAACACGCCCGATCAGATGCTGCCCTGTCTTGCGTCAGAGGTGATGGGCAAGACTCATGGACTACTGTCGCGCTCAATGCGTAACGTCAGCATGCAGGCACAAGGCTGTTCCGTCTTGTTGAAGTCGATCGAAGTCGCACAATGGTATCTCAGTGCCAATCCCGGCAAGCTGGCAATCGTCCTCATGTCAGAAGCACACACACCCTACGTTGCTCCCTTGTTACGCAATGAGTATTACGGTTTTCGTGAAATCTTACGGCTAAGGAAGGAGCAGAAAATTGATCCTGAGCAATTTGAACAACAAAGGTTGGATACCACCTTCGTAATTCAATCGATGCTGTTCGGCGACGGTGCGGTTGCGCTCATCGTCGGCAGCGAAGAAGGAAAACCGGCCTTTGGACCAATCTCCCACCTAACCAACGATGAGCCGAACGATATGAATCTACTCACGATGGTTCGACATAGTTCACATCCATTGCTAGGAGGTAGACCACAATACTTCATGAAACCAAGTGTGCCTTCACGTGGCGCCCATTACGCTGTGACCACAGTGAAGAACGTGCTCAATCATCCCGAATCTCCCGTTTCAAACATGGATGGCATCTCAGATTGCCTGATCCATACTGGTAGCAAGAAGATCCTCGACGGCGTTTGTTCTCAGCTCGATCTAACTCCCAACTGCTCGAGAGTTCACAACTCTTACAAGGTGCTGGAGAACTATGGAAACCTGTCGAGCGCTTCGACTGGTTTTATGCTGGCACAAAAGAAAGACTGGGGTGGCCCAACGATCGTAGTCGGCTTTGGTGTCGGGTTTACGGCGAGTGCGGGAATTATGAGCTACAACTAGAGATATTGAAGATTGATGATTCAAGATTGTTGATTGTTACCTGGAGGTTGCCGTGCAAATGAAATCGATAATTTGGGGTTCGATTGTTATTCAATCGGCAATCATCAATCAAAAATTCTCAATCATCAATGTTTAGGCTCGGACGAGTTCTTTGTTCTGTAGGTCTCCCAGCGTTGATGTGACCTGCCGGAAATTAAAGGGCTTGCCGATAATCGCGTCGACGAGCTCTTCTTCACCTTCCGGCGGAGCAGCCGTAAAACCATAGCCAGTCACCAGCACAATCTTTGTTTCCGGCCAATGACGGCGAATTGCCCTGGCAGTTTCCCAACCGTCCATTTCAGGCATCGCCAGGTCAGTAAACACAAAGTCGAAAGCTCGCGTGCGCAACTTCTTAATCGCTTGTTGACCGCTTTCTACCAGTTCAACGCGATGGTTTGCAGCGACGAGCATTTCCGCGAGTGTTTCTCGCACGGGCCCTTCATCGTCAACCACCAGAATATCGAGTGACGGCTGATCGTCTCCAACCAACAGGTCGTCGGCTTTTGATATCTCCCGAGTTCTCAAAGGCAGCGTAACCGTAAACACAGTGCCCTTTCCGATTTCAGAACTCACACTGATGGAACCTTCATGTCGCTCGATAATGCTGTAACTTACCGACAGACCGAGTCCGGTTCCCTGGGCTCCCTTCGTTGAGAAGAACGGTTCAAAAATCTTCTGCCGTACGTCTTCCGCCATTCCGAGACCATCGTCTTTAAATTGAAGTTCCAACGTGTTCTCGTTGCGCCAACACTTGATTGAGAGGTTGCCGCCTTTCGGCATCGCGTCAACGGCATTGACGATCAGATTCACAAATACCTCGCGAAGTTCGGACGCGCTTCCGTAAGTGCTGCAACCGCGATCTGCTTCCAGCTTAACCTCGTACTCGAGACCGCGAAGCCGCGCTTCATTCTCCCAACGCGTTCTTGTGATTTCCACGGCGTCGTTCAACAGACTGCGCACATCAACGATATCAAACTCTTTCGCGGGCGACTTCCGAGCAAAGGTTTGAATTCGACGCACTGTTGCGGCTGCATCCTCGGCAGCCGTTTGGATGATACCGAGGTTCCGCAAGAGTGCTTCATCGGAGATTTGCCGGCGCAGCAGCTGCGCTCGGCCAAGAATGGCAGCAAGCGAGTTATTGAAGTCGTGAGCGACTCCTGACGCCAGTTGTCCTAACGCGCGCAATTTGTCTGCGCGGGCCGCTCGTTCACGCTCCTCTTTCTGTTCGGTGATATCGCGTGCAATTCCTAAAACGCCCGTTGTCTTTCCATCGACTACCAGCGGCGAGTTGTCGACTCGTGCGTACCGGAGCCCTCCGTCGTGAGAGTAGTAGCGCATCTCGTAAGTCTGAGGTTCGCCTGCCAACGCAGCATCAAGTTTTTCCTGGACGAGTGTGCGATCGCCTTCATAAACCATGTCGAGAACGTGACGCCCAATCAGATTGTGACGCTCGTAACCGAGGCCTTTGAGAGTTGCCGTGTTGCTCCATTTAAAATAGCCTTCCGGATCGACTGCGTAGATCGATTCACGTGCGCTCTCCAGAATGTTAGTCAACAACGACTGATGTTCTCGTGCGACGGCCTGCACCTTTCGCAGTTCTGAAAGATCACGCGCAGTGCAAACAACAGCAATTAGCTTGTCGTTCTGCAACACTGGCTCAACGGTTACCAGCAACGGCCTGTTGAGTCTGATTGGTGTAAGCTCGACCGTCACGCTACGGCCATCGGCAATCGCTTTCTCCACGATGCATCCTTCTTCATCACTTGTTTGCAGGATATCGCAGCACTTCCGACCAAGCAGGATGCGCGGGTGAACGGCTTCCATAGCTGCGCCGGCGCGATTAACTCTTTTCAGGGCACCCACCTGATCGAAAATAAACATGCCGTCCGACATCGCGTCGAATGTCGTTTCCCATTCGCCTTTCCCGCGCGCGACCATTTCGAAGAGCTCTGCTTGCGCGATGGCGATCGCGAGGCGTTCTGCTAGCGCGTCGATCAGGGATACTTCGTCTTCGGTCCAGCGCCGAGTGTGGTCGGTTTGGTGGATACCCAACACGCCGCGGAATTGTCCCTTGACCACCAACGGATAACTGATTTGCGACTTGATACCGAATTCACGAGAAGAGCTACGAATGTAGGTACTCAGTTGCTTCGGCCCAGCGTGAAAGTTCCATGCATCATCGATGATGAGCGGATGTTTGGTACCAGAAAGCTGGCGACCAATCGGATCGTTGTAAGTCACACCGAGGTTCTTGATGCTGCTGACACCATCGGCAACGTATTCGTGTTCGAACGCTGAAGATAGATCGTCACTGCTATTCAGGTAGAGGTGAACTCTGGACGCAGATAGTGCACGTCCTAACTCGCGCGTCGAAGTGCTAAGAACGTCGGCAAGGGAGAGCGACGCACGGATGATCATGGTCAATCGATTTACCAGCGCCTCTCGCTTTGATGTGGCCGCGGCCTTCTGATACAGCTGCGACTGGCGGATAGCGATTCCTGTTTGATCGGCCACAGCCTTGGCAAGTGCGATATCAGAATCGGACCACTCTCTCGACGCCTTCGTTGTGGAAAGAGCAAACGCCGCTGGTACGTCATCCCCAACACGGATCGCGACGTACATGATCGACTTCACTTCGGCCTGCTTCAGAATAGTTTCGTAGACCTGGGTGATTCGTGGATCATTCGCGGCATCGTTGAACGCCAGTACCCCGGTTTGGTCTAGCGCATCAATCAGGGCCTGGAGATGATCGAGATCGAAATCAGATTCCGCCGGACGAACTCCGTCTGCATGATATTCAGCAACCTTCGTGGCGCGCTTCGACCAGTCGTCTCGCATGTAGAGCGAGCAGCGCCCCACTTTGAGATACGAACCAAGTTCACGGACGGCGGTCTGGAAGATTTCCCTGCTGTCTAAAGAACATCTAATAGCCTGCGAAATCCGATGTGACATTGCCTCGCGCTGCGCCTGTTGAGCCAGTGCTTCTTCTGCGCTGCGGCGTTCACTGATGTCGACACCGACACCTGCAACATACTTGTTGCCGGCAGCATCAGTCGTCGGAAACTTGAATACAAGCCACTGATGCGGAGTGCCATCTTCAGTGGGTACGGTCTCGAAGATTTCTTCCGGATAACCGCTCGTCAGTACTTTCAGATCATGGTCGTGAGTCTCTTGAGCTACCGGCTGAGGTAACCAATCGAAGCTTGTCTTGCCACGTAAGAACTTGAGTTCCTTCCCAAACAATCTTTCGAATGGCTTATTAACGTAAACGTAACGACCCGCCGTGTCTTTCATAAACGCCACCGCGGGGCTGTTGTCCATGAAACTGTTGAAGAACGCCTGACTTTCACGCAACGCCTGCTCAGAACGTTTTCGTTCCGTTAGATCGCGCGCGATTCCCTGAATGCCGATCGGTTTGCCATCACGGAGAATCAGACGCGTGCTAACCTCGAGCCTCACACGGTTGCCGGCTTTCGTAATGATATCGACCTCATAAACGGTCGATACCTTTTCCGTCGTCTTTTGCGCAATCATGTTTCGCACGAACTGAAGATCTTCAGGAGCGATAACGTCAGCGACGTTCATCTTCATCGCTTCCTCGCGCGTATATCCGGTTATGCGTTCGCCGGTCCGATTCAGGGAGGTAAAGTTTCCCTTGAGATCATGGGTGTAGATGATGTCGTTTGCATTTTCGAACAGCTCACGATAGCGCTCACCACTTTCCTGGATCGCCACCTGGGCTTTTCGCGTTTCAGTGATGTCCGTAGCTGCTCCAATCACGCCGAGGATCTTGCCGGTGTGACTCGTCAACGGTGAGTAACGCACATCGAGAATCAATTCGCCCACTTCAACCGCTGCGGTAAACGACTCGCCTGACAGTGCACGTCGAATGTGGTCACTGATCTTCGGTGCGTCCGCGTAGACTTCAAATATCGATTGGCCCACCAATTGGCCGGGTCTAAGCGACAGCGCCTTCAATCCTTCACCTTCGCACAAAGTGAAGATTCCTTTAGTATCGACAGAGAAGAGAATCAGGGAAGCACTGCCGACCACCGTTCGCAAACGTGTTTCTGTCTCTCGTAAAGCATCTTGCGCCAGCTTTTGATCGGTGATGTCCCTAACGACACCGCGAACGCCGACGGCTTTTCCTTGCCGATCGCGCTCGATCGTGATTACACCTTCGAGATAACGGCGTTCACCTTTCGCATCATGCAGGCAATAAGTTGAGCGGTAGGGCGACGGAGTATCGGATCGTTTGGTTTCCTCGATGTCGCGATCCGCGAGACTCTTATCGATTAAGTCGCCGAGATGAGTTCCCACTAACTCATGGGCAGATTTGCCAAAAAACCGCGCGCCCGCGGCGTTGATGCTGGTGAGGTAGCCATTCATATCGCGCGTATAGATGATGTCAGCTGCTTCTTCGACGATCTCGCGATAATGTTTCTCGATCCGGTGCCGCTCAGCCAGCCGCGCCACCTTAACCATCAGCTCTTCAGTTCGAAACGGAAGACTGAGATAGTCGTCAGCGCCCGCGTGTAAACCATGAATGTCGTCGTCAGGAGATATTTGATTGCCGCTGATGAGAATGACAGGAATTTTTGCGGTTGCGCTGTGGGCTTTAAGGCGGCGACACAATTCCAAACCGTCGACCACCGGCATGACGACGTCGCTAACTACTGTGTCAGGCAAAAACGCCAGTGCGAGATCAAAGCCTTCAGCGCCGTCCGTTGCAGTCGCGACCTCGTATCCTTCGTCCGTCAGCAGTTCGACTAAGAGGTCGAGTATGTTCTGATCGTCATCGACAATCAGTATGCGGCCACGCTCAGAGTTGGTGGAGCTCATCAAGGTACCAAGGAAAGGAGATTGTGCTGCGGTCTCGTGGGAGGGTTCAGCCTAGGGAACAACTCCAGAGGCGGAGGGAGTATAACAAAGTTGGTAAAAGTTTGTCACCCTATTTAGTTTCTACGGTTTACGGGTGGCGTGGTCCACTTTTGGTCGCCGTTTCGATTGTACTTTGAGAGGCGGCGGAAGCAGGCAGGAGCATGGAGGTTGGAGCAGGGTGTTCCGCACCTGCCTCCTGCTCCTGGTCTTACTCGGGTCGCCGCCGAACGGGCTCGGGAGTTCCGCTCTTCGCGAAATATCCCGGACGGTAGGTCAGTTTCAGGTTTTGTTGGCGGATTTGCGGGTTTGTTACCTGAATCTCGATCCGGCGGTATGACCCATCTCGAGCCTTGTTTGAAGGCGAATAAGCCACCAGGTACTGCTCGCGCAGGTCCCTTTGAATCTGAGCGAATGCGTCCTGGAGGTCGCGTTCGTTACTTGGGAAAAACGCGCGACCGCCGGTGCGCTCTGCGACCTTTCTAAGCGCGCCCTCGTCGACATTGAATGTGTAGCGGTCACCGATGCCGATCGCGTAGATTAGTGCATCGACCTTCTGCGCGTGCTCGATAGCTTCGTGCATCTTCATGCGGCTGCTGGTGTCTTCGCCGTCGGTGAGCAGGATTATCGCCCGGCGCGTATGTTCAGCCGAATCGCGTATTACTTCGTCGGAAGTTACCCACACCGCATCCCAGATGGCTGTTGATCCGGCGAGACTTTGGTTCGTGCCCGAGATTGGTGGCGTGCCGTTCACCACCACGCCGCCTCCGATGTAGCCGGATGGTGGAACAAATTCCACTTTATCGATCGCGCGGCGCAAACGTTCGATACTTCCAGTGAACGATTGTTCGAGTGTCGTCTCACCAGTGAACGAAATAACCGCTGCTTCATCTTTGTTAGGTCGGATCACGTTCTCTAGAAATGCCTGGGCCGCTGCCTTCAGGTCCGGTAACGTTCGTTCTTCCGACGCGCTCGTGTCGATCAGAATAGCGAGGGACAGGGGCAGGTCAATATTCTCCTGAAAAGTAAAAATCTGTTGCGGACGGCCGTCTTCCAGAACAGTAATGTCCTGGGCCTTCAACGTGTTCACAAAACGTTTGTTCTTGTCGGCTGCCGTGAAGAAGATGTTCGTAAGATTAGTGTCTACCTTGATGACTTCGTCAGAGTCCTGGGGTACTTCATCTCGAGGACGCGGCGTTGGTGTAGGTGACGCAGCGACTTGAGCTTCAACTCGAGGTGACTCCCCATTTGCGGTCTGCGCTGACATGCGCCGCGTGACGAAACTCGCGCACGCTAGTGCGAGCACGATCAAAACCAGAACCAGGGGCCTTCCTGAATTGTAATGATGAAGCTTCAAAGCAATGTCCTTCTTTAGTTCTGCAATACGCTATCCGAAACTCCTTTGTATCCTCGCTTCGTTCGCACCTTGAGACTGCCGCGATGTTCTGCGAGTTTTACGTCAATCTTCCTGAAGGATCCGTCGTAATTCTTATTGGTCGAGTTGTAAGTAACGAGATACTGTGCCCGCAACTCTTTGGAGATCTTTGTAAACGACCGTTCGAGCGAAAGCATGTCGCCGGTGAAGAAAGCCATGCCGCCTGTTTCCTCGGCAAGCGTTTGCAGGTCGCGATCTTTCTTGTCCGCCACTTGGCCCGCTTCAACGCCTGGTACGGTCGCTATGAAACCTGCTTTTGTTGAAATCGCAAAGATCGTGGTTTCGGTTCGTTGCGCGATATCAATGGCATCGCGCAGATTAGCGCGACTGTAGGTGTCTTCGCCGTCTGTGACCACAAGCAGCACACGCCGACCTGGAACGGATCGCATCTTCTCGTCGCAGAACTGCCAGACGGCATCCCATAATGCGGTCTGCGTTCCCATCTTCTTCACACTGAAGACAGCCTTGTCGAGAAGATCCAGTTTGTCTGTGAAATCCTGCAAGAGCGAAATCTCATGATCGAATGTGCCAAACAGGACGCGGTCTCTTCTTGGACGCACCACCGTTTGAATGAAGTTCATCGCTGATTCCTGCTGGAACTTCAGTTTTCCGGCTGTCGATGGAGACGTATCCATTAGCACAGCTACGTAGAGCGGAAGTATTTGCGAGATGTCGTCTGAAAACGTTTCGATCGTTTGAGGAACCTTATCTTCCAACACGACGAAATCGTTTTGCGTCAGTCCAGCAACGAATTGGCCCTTCTTGTCGACAACCGTGATCGGCAGACGAACGCGACGGATGTCGATTCTGATGGGCGTCTCACTCGGTATTGGGGTCGGACTTGGCGAAGGTTTTGGATTTTGCGCGCAGACGGAAAGTGCTGCTCCCATGACAACACACAGCAGGGGCAGGAATCTGTTTATTACTAACTTGCTAACCTTGTGCATACGATTTGGGTCGTGGCTCAGGCGATCTCCGGAGTTTGCCAGGTGACGGCGTTTCGATGCTCTCAGATACAAACTTGTTGCCCTTTCAAAGAGGATCCGACCAAGGCGATCTTCGCTTTCAACTACCGAAAAACTAGAGTTTTCCAAAGGAACTTAACGGGCTTTGTAGTTGGATCACGATTGTCTTCCGAGCGCCGCTCTAGTAAGCGGGTCAAACATCGCCATTATCGCATCTTGCAGCGGTTGAGCAAGTTTCAAGTTGCGAGTTTTAAGTTGCGAGTTTCAAGTTTCAAGTTTGATTGCGGGGCGACTCTGCCCCAAAAGTCACATCTAGCTCGAGTCGGAAGTATTTTCATTCGTGTTGGTTCGTGTGACTTCGTGGATCGTCGTTGTTTTCCTGGACAAACGGAACGATCCACGAAGTCACACGAACTAAAACACGAAACTCGTTACCACTGAAATCTACCTTTAAGGCAAAGCTTTGCGGGGCTCCTACCCGGAACACGAAAACTTGAAACTCGAAACTCGCAACTCGCAACTTATGAGTCGTTCCAACATCGCCCACGAACAGTCTCCGAAACATACAGTCAATCTGCACGGCCGTCGTTTTTCTGGAGCTTTCCTGGAAGGCACAGTGGTTGCGACTTGCATAATGGGAAGGCGAAGAGCTCTTGGGCTCCGCTCGAGAGACGACGCTATAAACTCAAGGAGGACACATAATGGGTTTACCGAATAGAGATGAACTCGAAGGAAAATTCGATCAGGCAAAAGGTAAGACGAAAGAGACTATAGGTCGCGCCATTGACGATCGCGATCTCGAAAGCGAAGGCCAACTAGATAATGCCGGCGGGAAAGTCCAAGAGGGTTTTGGCAAAACAAAGCGGAAAGTTGGCGAAGCGATCGAAGACATAGGTGATGAGATCAAACGCTAGTTTCATCTCAGCTAACACAAAACAAGAGGCCTGTGACGATCAAGTCGCAGGCCTTTTTGATTAGCTATCGATCCTAATCTAATGGAGACAAGGGCAGTGGTCATGGGCCATCGCGACTCCGGAAGTCGCCGGTTTCACGCCACTCCCCGATGCTCATTTCGCACCGGTCGCTTACTCCGTTCGAACGTGTTGCGCGCCCAGTTCGTCGAGAAGGTCTTCGAGTCGATCTACTTCTTCATCTGAACGCGCTTCGACGCCGATGAGAATTCCACCGCCGCGAATTTCAGCGTCGTAAACCTTGGCTCGATACTCTGGTATACCGGCTCCCACCAACGCGCCAATCAGTCCACCGGTTACTCCGCCTGCGCCGGCGCCTGCCAACGCTGCGGCAATTGGACCAGCGATTACTAAATTGATGCCTGGTAAAAATAGGGTCGTACCCACAGCCGCGATCGCCGCGAGCACTGCGCCGACTGCTCCACCAACCGCGCCGCCAATGCCGGCACCGTCAGCTGCGTGCGTCTTTGCCTGCACCGCAAACTCTTTGGATCGCGTAGCGTCAGACATCAACACGCTAAGGTCGTCGCGGGTGTAACCGCGTTTCATAATCGCGTCGACGCCGGCCTCTGCTGCGACCCTACTTCTAAAAAGTCCTGTCACTAATTTTGGCTTAGCCATTACAATCCTCCCCAACACAGAATCCTGCGAATAATTTGAATGGCAACAAGCGTGCCCCGCTGATTCGCGTTGAATAGTTGTTTGGAGTCTTAGGTTTACGATCTTCAATGAAGCGACTAACAGGTTGGTAAACAAACACGAGGCTGTTAAGTCTGTTGGAGTTTGATACGGCAGATTCGTCATAGGCCGGTCGCTATCGCTCCGGTACTGTAGTAGTGAAACATGAGGATTCTTCAGATCAGTTCAGCGGCATCATTCGCCGGCGGAGAGCGACACGTCGTAGATCTAACTAACGCGCTTGTTACGCGCGGTCATGAACTCTACGCGGCGGTTCGTCCGAATTCTCCGTTGATACCTCAACTGCGAATTCGACCAGCCAACATCAAAACACTACCACTAAGAAATGCATTTGATGTCGTTAGTGCGCGACAGCTCGAGAGTCTGGTTGAGCAGCAGCGAATCGATGTGGTGCATGCTCACATGGCGCGTGATTATTCACTAGCTGCGTACGCAACACGACGAAACTCAACAAGTAAGTTGGTCGTGACACGACATGTTCTGTTTCCTCTTAATCGTTTTCACAAACGTACCTTGGCTCACGCGTCACGCATCATCGCTGTTTCAGAAGCGACTGCCAGGTGTTTGAAGTCTCAGGCGCTGGTCCCGCCCGAGAAGATAGCGGTGATAAGAAATGGCATCGACGTTGACAGATTCAGGCAGGCACGAGGCAGATCCGCATATCGCGTAACTCTCGAGGTGCCTGATAACTGCAAACTGATCGGAACAATTGGGGAGCTGCGGCGCTTGAAACGACACGACGATTTCATCAAAGCGGCAGCAATCGTCGCGCGCGATAATTCGGATGCGTACTTCGTGCTGGCTGGCTCGCCGGCGTCGTCTGATGCAGTTGAACAGAAATCTCTCGAGGAACTCGTCAACAAACTCGGACTTACCGGACGATTTCGTTTCCTGGGCTGGCTCGATGACGCAGCTGCGCTTTTGGGCTCGCTCAATGTTTTCGTTTCAGCTTCAGAGACTGAATCGTTCGGATTAGTGATTGCTGAGGCGATGGCGTCTGGCGCCGTTGTCGTAGCGACGGCGACGGAAGGCGCGCGCGAAATCATTTCCGAAGGAGAGACGGGCTTAGTAGTCCCAATTGGAGCGGTAGATCAAATGGCCACGGCCATCACGGCGCTCTTAACTGACGAGCAACGACGGCGCAAGCTCGCTGCACGTGGTGAGAAACGAGTTGCGGAGCTATTCAGTGTCGACCGAATGGTTGACGAAACGGAAAGACTGTACGAGTCAGTTTGAGCTGCGTTTTCCCTTAATTGAATGTGTTCAATGGGGCCAAGTAAAACGCAGAGGACGCAGAGACGCCGAGAACGGAGGACACCCAGAGAGTTTAGTTGTTCTAAGCGAGAAGTCACATCAGCCGCTACCTTTTAGTTCATCGATCTTTGCGGCAAGGATAAAGTCGCTTTCCGTTAGCCCGTCGATCTTGTGAGTCCAAATGAGAATCTCTGCATTGCCCCACCCAAAACAGATGTCCGGATGATGCCCTTGCTCTTCGGCTAAATCGCCGACCTTTGCGACAAACTGCTGCGCCTCTCGAAAATCCTTGAACCGGTAATTCTTTTTCAGGTGATGTTGGTCAACGACGGTCCAACCATCGAGCTGCGGTAAGAGAGCTGCAATTTCATCCTGTTGTAGTGGCGGAACACCACCGCGGCAGGGCACACATTGTCGACTTGCGAGTTCACTCATTTTAGATCTCCTGGACTAGTTCAACGCTTTCTTCAGTAAGGCAATCTGTCCCGCGTGATAAAGATCATGCTGGACGCCTCCGTGCAGAGTCACATAGACGCTCGAATATGTCGTCGACGGGTCATTGATTATCGGCTGATCCAACCGACCATCATCGAGCTCGCTGATCTTCTGAAGCAGTTCTTGATGGGTGTCGATCAGTTGTTGCTTCGTTTGTTGCCACGCCGTTTCGCTCGTTTCGGCGACGACGGGCCAGTCTTCTTCATCTGTCAGTTGAGCGGGATCACCGTTGAGCCGTCGCAAGCAGGCTCGTTCCCACGCGGCGATGTGATTTACAAGTTGCCAGATCGAATGCGCAGCAGGAATTGGCCGGGCAGCGGCCTGCGACGCTGAGACTCCTTCGAGCAGCGCCAGCACTGATGGTCCGTGCCAGGCGTTCCCATCAAAAGCACGACGAAACTGATCAGAAATTCTCTCAATCTCGGTCATTGGTATCTCCTGAATTGAGTTTGTGATGTTGATTCTACAATCCGACGAAACTTTTTGCAGTTACTGGGAGCGCGGGCGTCCTCGTCCGCAAACGCGACGAAGTCGCGAGGTACTATTCGCTGCGCTCATTTGCTGACGAGGACGTCCGCGGTCCCAGCTTGCGAAGTCGTCATGTGAACGGATAGTCTTAGGTCAAGCCTTTAGCAAAATCAGTTTCATTGCCGGCAAACGCACGCCGAACGCAGCCGTTCGCAAGTGTTTTGCTTTGGTCAGGAGGATCTCGTGGCGACCATTCGACCGTTCAGCGCTCTTCGTCCACCGCCGCCCCGGGCCAGAGACGTCTCCAGCGTGCCCTACGACGTTGTAAACACTGAAGAGGCGCGCGCTTTGGCTGCTGGAAACTCCTTCAGCTTTTTGCATGTGTCCCGGCCTGAGATCGATCTGCCCGACGGAACCGATATTTACAGCGATCAGGTGTATCGCAAAGGCGTTGAGAATTATCAGCGTCTCATTGAAGCGGCGCCTCTGGAACGTGAGGCGGCTCCAAGTTTGTATTTGTACCGCCTCGTAATGGGTAATCATTCACAGACGGGATTGGTTGCAGTCAGTTCTATCGACGAATACGACCGCGACATAATTCGAAAACACGAACGCACAAGACGAGACAAGGAAGACGATCGAACGCGTCACATGGTGATGCTCCGCGCGCAAACGGGTCCAGTGTTTTTGACTTATCGTCGTCGCCCAGAAATTGATGAGCTTGTAGCCACAGAGACCACGAGAGATCCGCTTTTCGATTTCACTTCCGACGATGGAGTGAAACACACGGTGTGGCGCGTCGTGGATCCAACGCCTTTCGTTGAAGAGTTTGCCAGGGTGCCGTTGACGTATATCGCGGACGGTCACCATCGCGCAGCCAGCGCGAGCCGCGCTCGCGCCGAACTAAAAGAACAAAGTTTTGCTCATACCGGGAAAGAGAACTACAACTTCTTCCTGACGGTAATCTTTCCCGACTCGCAGCTTCAGATACTTGCTTACAACCGCGTCGTCAAAGATCTGAATGGACTTTCGAAACAGGAATTTCTTGAGCAGATCCGACGACAGTTTGATGTTTCGGAGAACGCGAGTCCCGAACCGCCGGCTCGCGGACATTGGAGCGTGTATCTCGATGGCAAGTGGTACGGATTGCAGCTTTCGCCACAGGCAACGCTGCCGTCAGGAACAGTCGGCTCACTTGATGTCAGCGTTCTTCAGGATCGATTGCTGGCTACGATACTTGGAATCAAAGACGTCCGGACTGACAAGCGAATCGATTTTGTTGGTGGCTTGAGAGGCACGAAAGAATTAGAGCGACTGGTCAATGAAGGCAAAGCCGCTGTAGCGTTCTCGTTGTTTCCGACAACCGTCGAGCAATTGTTGATGGTTTCTGATGCGAACGAGATCATGCCACCCAAATCGACCTGGTTCGAGCCGAAACTGAGAGATGGATTGTTGATACATGAGATCTGAGATCGAAATTTTGAGATCTGAAAGTTGAGATCTGAGATCTGAGATCTAAGATCTGAAATTTGAGATTTGACACAAAGCGCCAAACCCACATGAGATATGCGAGTCTTAATCGCTGACAAATTCGAACAGTCTGGCCGCGACGGGCTGGAGAGTCTCGGTTGCCAGGTGTCATACCAACCTGACGCAAAGGACGACAGTCTGGTCGCTGCCATCACAAACAGTGCTCCCGACGTTCTGGTTGTGCGCGGCACTAAAGTAACTGAGCCGATGCTTGATGCTGGACCCATCAAGCTCGTTGTTCGCGCAGGTGCGGGATACAACACCATCGATGTCTTAGCCGCCTCTAAGCGCGGCATCTACGTCTCAAACTGTCCCGGCAAGAATTCAATAGCCGTTGCCGAGCTGGCGTTCGCTTTGATCCTCGCGCTTGATCGCCGGATTGCTGATAACGTCATCGCTCTTCGCCAGGGCCAATGGAACAAAAAAGAGTTTTCCAAAGCGCGTGGTCTGTTCGGTCGGACGCTCGGTCTAATCGGTGTCGGAAAGATTGGGCAGGAAATGATTCCACGCGCGCGCGCCTTTGGAATGCCGGTTGTGGCCTGGAGTCGTAGCTTGACGTCCGAACGCGCCGCACATCTTGGAGTCGAATACCAACAGACGCCACTGGACGTTGCTCGCTCGGCGGATATTGTTAGTGTCCACTTAGCTTTGAAACCTGAAACGCGTGGCCTGATCGGCGCCGACTTCTTCAATGCAATGAAGGAAGGCAGTTACTTCATCAACACTGCACGAGGCGATGTCGTCGATCAAAGCGCCCTGGCCGCGGCGATGAAGACGCGCGGTATTCGCGCGGGACTCGATGTTTTTGCCGTCGAGCCGACTAGTGGCACCGCCGAGTTTGGGGACGAGATCGCTAAAGAAGTAAATCTCTACGGCACTCACCATATCGGCGCTTCCACCGATCAAGCTCAGGAAGCAATCGCGACTGAAACTGTGCGCATCGTCCGTGAATTCAAAGAAACCGGCAAAGTGCCGAACGTTGTGAACCTCTCTCAACAATCTCCTGCGACCTATCGTCTCGTCGTTCGTCATCTTGATCGCCCGGGTGTACTCGCTGGAGTGCTCGATGCAATCAAGGCTGAACAGATTAACGTTCAGGAGATGGAAAACATCGTGTTCGAAGGGGCCGCCGCTGCCGTCGCCCGCATCAACCTCGACAATGCACCCTCCGCCGGAATGCTGAATAAGTTGCGCTCCGAGAGCACCGACATACTTGAGTTGAATCTCATTCAGCTCCGCTAGGCGATGAACACAACTCTTATCACAGGAAGTTCGAGCGGTATCGGGGCGGCGTTCGCACGCAAGCTCGCGAGGCGCGGAAGAAATGTTTTGTTGGTTGCGCGTTCAGAAGACCAGCTAATCACGCTGTGTAACGAGTTGGGAAGAATCAGCGGCGTTCGCGCTCAATACTTCGCGATCGATTTGACCGAGCCTGACACCAGTAAGCGACTCTTTGAAGAAACCCGTAAACGCCAACTCGAGATTGACATGCTCGTCAACAACGCCGGCTTCGGTTCGATGGGCGACTTCGCGCGTCTCGATCTGGAAAACGAGTTGAGGATGATCGACCTGAACGTCAGAAGTGTTGTCGAGTTGACGCATCGTTTTCTAGCGCCGATGCGCGAAAGAAAGCAGGGCACGATTATCAACGTGGCCTCGACCGCCGGTTTCCAAGCCGTGCCCTTCATGGCCACTTATGCCGCGACGAAAGCATTTGTGCTTTCGTTTTCAGAGGCTCTGTGGGAAGAGAATAGAAAACACGGTATTCATGTCATGGCGCTGTGTCCCGGTGTTACCGAAACCAATTTCTTTCAAGCATCTAAGATGGACCATCCACCGATGCGCACGATACAAACACCCGAAGAGGTGGTTGATGTTGCGCTGCGCGGACTCGCACGCGGCAGGAGCAGCGTTATTTCCGGCTGGACCAACTACCTGATGGTTGAAACCGAGCGACTTTTTCCAAGATCAGCGGTCATTAAGTTGACTGGCAGAGCGCTTCGCTCTCGTTTCGAAGAATGATGGCCTAAGTAAGAGTTATCAAGTTCAAATCGGAGGCTTTATGACAGAACGCATTTTTAATTTCAGTGCCGGTCCGGCAGTTTTGCCAGTTCCCGTGCTCGAAGAGGCTCAACGCGATCTACTAAGCTTGCCGGGTGTGGGAATGTCGGTGATGGAGATCAGCCATCGCTCGAAAACGTTTGACGAGATCATTAGTAAAGCCGAATCCGGATTGCGTGAGTTGTTGGGTATCCCCACGAATTATCACGTGCTGTTTCTGCAGGGCGGCGCGAGCTTGCAGTTTTCGATGGTGCCGATGAATCTTTTGCCGGCCGACGGAAGTGCCGACTATATCCTTACGGGTAGTTGGGGAAAGAAAGCAGTGAAGGAGGCAAAGCGAGTCGGAGCTGTTAACGTCGCAGCTACGATGGCAGATGGAGGCTTCACTCGCACTCCCGCACAGGATGAACTGCAACTCAATCCGAGCGCTGCTTACGTTCATATCACGACGAACGAAACGATCGAGGGAGTTGAATGGAAGAGCGAACCTGAAGTCGGTTCGGTGCCGTTGGTCGCTGATGCCTCTTCCGACATTCTGTCGCACAGAATTCCGGTCGAGAAGTACGGGCTGATTTACGCAGGAGCGCAGAAGAACATGGGTCCAAGCGGTGTGACGCTTGTGGTCATTCGCGACGATCTATTGCAGCGCATTCCTGATGGCCTTCACACGATGCTCGACTATCGCACTCACACCGAAAACAAATCACTCTACAACACACCGAACACCTGGGGCATTTACATTCTGGGACTCGTTTGCAAATGGGTTAAAGACAAAGGCGGCCTCGCTGCTTTGGAAAAGGAAACGGTAGAAAAGGCTCGGCTGCTCTACGACGCCATCGATGCGACGACTTTTTATCGCGGCCATGCAGATCCGGATTGTCGCTCGATAATGAACGTAACGTTTCGGCTGCCATCAGAGGAACTAGAGAAGAAGTTTACTGCAGAGGCGACGGCTCAGGGTCTGGATGGACTGAAGGGACATCGTTCGGTCGGTGGTATTCGTGCGTCAATTTACAACGCGTTTCCGCGAGCTGGTGTCGAAGCGCTGGTTTCGTTTATGCGCGACTTCGAGCGGGGAAATGGGTGAGCGACGCGGCGATTGCTACAGTGGCAAAACAGTCAGTACCGGACTGTTTTGCCACTGAGTTGAGCATTAACGAATCGGCGACCGCGCTTCATGACACAAGGTCAGTCTCAACAAAACGAGTTCCTCACGTTCAAGGTAGATTCTGAAAGTGCTGGAACGCGTCTCGATACGTATCTCGCGGCCAGGATACCTGACTGGAGTCGAGCGAGATTACAGCGGTTGATCGACGGTGAAGATGTGTTGGTCAACTCAAAACCTGCAAGGCCTTCCTACAAGCTACGTGGCGGCGATGAAGTCGAAATCGAACTGATCGCTTCTGCTTCCACTGCTTTCACACCCGAAGACATACCTCTCGAGATAATTTACGAAGACGATTGTATTGCTGTAGTTAACAAGCCCGCAGGATTGGTGGTTCATCCCGCAGCCGGAGTTCATTCTGGTACTCTTGCGAATGCTCTCGCATTCCACTTCCAGGAACTGCCGGCAACTGGGGAGATGCCGCGTCCTGGTATTGTGCATCGACTGGATCGGGGTACCTCGGGATTGCTGGTTGTTGCGAAAACTGATTCAGCGCTCGAGAGACTCGCTGATCAGTTTCGCGATCGAACCGTGTTCAAGTCTTACGTAGCGCTCGTTCATGGTCGCGTCGAAAGTGAAACCGGCAAAATCGATCAACCACTTGCACGGGATCCAGGTAATCGAACGCGAATGGCGGTAGTTAAAGGAGGACGTCAGGCGATCTCGCTCTTTCGCGTTCGTCGCCGGTACCAGCGTTTCACGTTGTTAGATGTGGAATTGAAAACAGGACGAACGCATCAGATTCGCGTTCATCTTTCATGGCGCAAACATCCGGTAGTGGGCGATGAAACCTATGGCGGGGGCCGAGACAATTCAGTGCAGGAGCCAAAACTGCGCGCTCGTATTCGGAATCTGGGTCGCCACTTCCTGCACGCGGAGAAGCTCGCCTTTGTTCATCCAGTTGCAGGAACGCAGATGCATTTCACTGCGCCGTTACCGTCGGAATTAACGGAGCTGTTGAGTGATTTAGAAGAGCGTGTGTGAGTTACCCTTGGTCCAAACGGCATTGACTTCAGCGTGATAATTGATCCAGCCGTGGCATGATGCCCTTCCAATATGGGCTAGTCAGCTCTTCCTCAAAAGTCGATTGGGCGGTAACAAGTTTCGTGTTTAGTTCGTCTGACTTCGTGGAGCGTTCCTTTTGTCCCCACAAAAACAAGATGATCCACAAAGTCACACGAACCAACACGAATGTAACTTTTGAGGCAAGGCCGGGCTAGTTTGCCCCAGAGTTTCCGTTCTTTTTGGTGAGTCTTTTTACGGCAGCGAGAAGTTGGTCGATGTCGAGAGGTTTGGTGAAGTGCTCGGCAAAGCCCTCGTCCTGAGCTCGTTTCACGTCAGAAATTCTGCCGAATCCGGTCAAAGCAAGCGCTGGCACATGCTTCATCGATGGAACCTGCCGGAGCTGTCTGAGCAATTGGTAGCCGTCCATTTCAGGCATTGAGATGTCTGAGATGACGAGGTCAAACGTGTTATCCGCGGCTAGTTTGATCGCCTCCCGACCACTGCGCGCTGTTTGAACGAAAGCACCTTCCATTTGCAGAAGCCGGCTGAGCATTTCAGTCGTCTCACGAGAATCGTCCACAACGAGGATCAGCTTGTGTTTCAGGATGTCGTCAGGTGCACGCGTCACAGTCGATTGAGACGATACCGGAAGGTTATATAGCGGAAGCCAGACGGTGAACCTCGAGCCTTTTCCTGCCCCTTCCGACTCGGCCTTAACTCCCCCACCATGCAATTCGGCAAGTTGTTTGACCAGCGCCAGTCCGATTCCTAATCCACCCTGTCGTCGAGAACTGCTCGCATCGGCCTGGCGAAAGATCTCAAATACGTGCGGTAGAAACTCCGGCGGTATTCCCTGGCCGGTGTCAGCAACTCTCAATATCGCTTCATCTGCATTTTCACTCAGTGAAATCGTGATATCGCCGCCGGTCGGCGTGAACTTCACAGCGTTGTTCAGCAGGTTCCAGACGATCTGACCGAGCCGCACCGGATCGCCGTCGACGACAAGTGATTCTTTCGGCGCAATCAATTTAAGGGAAATGTTCTTAGCCTCAGCTTCTGTCCGCACTGTTTCAATGGCGTCACCGACGATCGTCGAAAGCGAGACCGATTGACGTGCAATCGCGAGTTTGCCCATCTGCAAGCGCGACAGGTCAAGCAGGTCAGACACAAGTTGTGATTGTGCGAGCGCATTGCGCCGGATGACCTCGGCGGCTTTTCCGACGAAACTGTTCTTCGTCTCTTCTCCGCGGCGCAGGATTTCCGCGTAACCTATCACCACGTTGAGGGGATTGCGTAACTCGTGCGACAGCGTTGCAAGAAATTCATCTTTGAGGCGGTTTGCTGCTTCCGCCTCCAGGCGCGCCAGTTGTTCACTTTCGAGTAGTCGTTGTCGTTCTGCTTCAGCGCGTTTTGCTTCGGTGACGTCGAACGACACTCCGACAACCCCAATTAATTCCCCTTTCTCACTAAAGATCGGGGAATCGGTAATTGCGGCGAGGAATTCTGAGCCGTCGCGACGCTGCACGATCATTTCACCGGACCAGCTTTGGCCTTCACGTAATTGTTCCATGATGAGCGCAGCGTGATCCTTTGAGGACAATGCCGGTACTACTTCTACGATGTCGGCGCCCATTACTTCCTGAGACGTCCAGCCGTAAAGGTGCTCGGCAAACGAGTTCCAGTAAGTGATTCTGCCGTTCAGATCGGTGGCGACAACCGCTTCCTCAACTGCGTCAAGCAGGCTCGCCTGGAACTGTATTGCTTCTTGAGCCCGTTTTTGTTCTGTGATGTTGCGAGCAATCTTTGCGGCAGCGATGATCACACCGGATTCATCTCGGATTGGCGACACGCTCAATGAGATGTCGATGAGCGTTCCGTCTTTTCGCTTTCGTTTGGTTTCATAGTGCTCGACAGCGCGTCCGGAGCGAATGCGCGACAGAATCGCAGGTTCTTCATTGAAACGGCCTTCAGGTATCAGAATAGTTATGGGCTTGCCGATGACTTCATCCGCCGTGTAACCGAAGAGTTGTTGAGCACCGCGGTTCCAGGTGCTGATGATGCCGTTGAGATCTTTGCTGACGATGGCATCTTCTGACGATTCGACGATGGACGCGAGGAAGCGCCTGCTTGCCTCGGCGTCTTTCCGTTCGGTTATGTCGCGTAGGTAAACCGACAGCCCACTTTGTGACGGATAAAGATGAGCTTCAAACCAAGTGTTGGGGAAGGCCGTCCAAGCTACTTCTGAATGCACTGGTACATTCTTCTCGTTCGCCTTCAGAAAGCTCTCGTAAAGAGGCGAATCCGCCGAGGTAGGAAACAGTTTCCAGATTACTTTGCCGATCAACTCATCGCGTGTTTTTCCGAACCTCAACTCAGCCTGCCGGTTGATATCAACAAACCGCCACTCCTTATCAATTGAGAAGTAGAGGTCAGTGATACTTTCCAGGATGCGACTAATGCGTGCTCGTGATGCGCGCAGAGCCTGCAACGTTTCGCGGCGTTCGCGATTTGCGATGCCTAGATCGACTTCATAGAGCCGCGCGTTTCGAAGGGCGATCGCTGCTTGATCAGCGAGCGCCGACAACTGCCAGTTTTCGTCTTCACCGATTGGTGATTGCCGCGCAATTACAAGCAGACCATCAAGTGAATCGTTGTCGATAATTGGGACTGGCGTGAGGGTATGGGTCGAACTAAGGCGCAACAGATCGCGCAACTCTTTGATTACATCTTCTTCCAGACGACCCGCAAACGATCGAATCAGATCATCGTCAACACCGTCCGAGGCGCGTATGCGAAGGAGTCCGTCTTCATCGATGAGAAGCACCAGGCTGATATCGGCATCGATCAGTTGGCGCGCGTTCGTGGCGATGAGGTTAAGAACTTGATCGAAATTGAGCGACGTCGTTATCGCACGATTGATCTCAGCCAGGCGTTTGGACGGGTCTTTCTTAATCGGATTTACGTCCGTTTTCAGCATTACTTCGCCTTTTTAACAATCGCCCCTCGTCCGCTGATCTCAAGTGTGTGCTCCCGCTCGTCGTGAGAACTACCCCGCGTCTTTAAGATCCGGACGCTGCGCCGAAGATCCGCGTCTCCTTTTATATCGAAGCCAAGTACTACGAGGTTGTCACACATATTTGAAACATGTTGCTGGGTGACAGTTCCGCCGGGTCCCTTAAACCAATCCGCCACCTCAACCGTCGTCATACAAGTAACGTTTTCGACCGCAAACCACTGCATAAGTGCATAGATAAAGTCCGCAAAACGTTGCGGATCCACGCTGGAACGCTCCAGATCGTCCAGGGAGTCAATCACCACCCGCTTCACTTTTCCCGCGCGAATTCGGCCAAATAACTCGGCCGCAACCTGATCCAGCTGCATTTCCACCGGCGATCGATACATCAGTTCGAGGTTCTCTGAGCTGAGCAGGGCTTCGCTATCCCAGCCCAGATTGAGCATAACCCGTGCCAGTTGGGTCGGGTTTTCCTGAAATCCAAGATAAAGGGAGGGCTCATCGTTGGTTGCCCCCTGCCGGATGAAGTGAAGACTCATGATTGTTTTGCCTGAACCGCTGGGCCCGGCAATCATCGTCGTGCTGCCGCGCCAGAATCCTTCAGCCACCATATCGTCGAGGCCCTTGACCCCTGTGGTCACCCGTTCGACTTTTGGTCTATAGCTGGGAGCGACCCGCGGGGTCAGTATGCGAGGAAAGATTTCTATCCCATCAGCACTGATCGAGAACGCGTGCAGGCCCTGAAGGGAATCAGAACCACGAATTTTTTCCACGCGTAAAAATCGTTGCTCGCGAACGTTCGTCGTATAACGCATCAGATTGAGAACCACGTCGGCGATCGCAAACTCAGCGAGCGAAGTCACCATTTCCTGGGCATACTCGCCGATCAGAAAACTGGTGCACTGGTAGGCTGAGAGTGCGGTGGCAAAATCGTAGATCACCGTTCGCCGCTGCATCTCTGATACAAGCAATTCGTTGAGTGCTTTGAATGAGTCAACGAAGAGTAACTTTGGTCTGTACTTGATTAAGAGATCGGTAATCCTGTCTGCCAGACTCTCGATACCTGTCTCACGAAGTATGTAGCCGAGATCTTCGTAGAAAACAGAGACACCAACTTTCGCAGCGTCGAAGAACGCGTACTTTTCGCCATGGACGATGAACTTATCGAGTGGCTCCGCGAGAGTAGTTAAGTACAGAACAGGAGTCTCCAGACTCGCGTTATGAAAAGCGATCTGCTCGGCAAGAACGGTCTTCCCGCTGCCGGGTGCTCCCATGAGAACCGTGATCGTGTTCGCGGGAATTCCACCCATCAAAATCTCATCCAAGCCAGGTATACCGGTTGCTATCCGCTGGGTCATCGGGTGCCTTTCTCCTTGCCGACCTTACTCACCAGTTTTTCGACTGTTTCCATCAGAAGTTCTTCGTTCAAGGGTTTGATCAAAAACGCGTCAGCTCCCGCTTCACGAGCGCGATCCTCGGCGTGTAAGTGGCTAAAGATGAGAACCAAAATCTGCGACGTTGCAGGGTCAGCCTTCAGTGCCCGACACAAGCTGAGCCCATCGAGTGCAGGAACGAGAATTTCGGCCACAAGGATCGCAGGCTTTAATTCTCGCGTACGCTCCAGAGCGATGAGACCGTCCTTTGCGAATTCGACGTCGTAGCCAGCTTGTTCGAGGAAGTATCGCTCCAAGCGTTGCACGGCTGGATTACGTTCGACCACAAGGATCAGAACACGGTTCTCGCGGCTCAAGGTAACGGGAGCCCCTGATTGGGAAGTCATAGTTGTGATGTAGGGGGAACGAGAGTGCTTGAAAACGGGGATGACTTTATATCAACGGGGGTCAGTCAGACAAGATGGATGGCCGAGGGGGTAGTCTCCTACCTGGATTCTCTCTGTGCAACCTCGGTGAACTTGGTAGATCAGCTTGTCACGACAAATACCACCCACAGAGACCCAGAGCAGCAGAGCCGCAACCAGTGATTTGGCTTCCGGTACGGCTTTGCCGCCTGCTGTGAGGCGACGGCTCCGCCTCGCCATAACAGAGCCTCTTTGAGTGTGGGCTATGCCCTCGGTTCGGGCTCTGCCCCTTCCACACACAAGGCCAAGTCAATGTTGTGGAGCAACGCGAGGTCAAAGACCGAACCAGGGGCCGAGCCCGAATCGGAAGAAGCACGTTATGGCGAGGCGAAGCCGTCGCCTCACAGCAGGCGGCAGAGCCGTTCTGAAAACCCTCTTAGAAAAACTAGAACCTACGAACTTGCTACACAGAGGACGCGGAGGTTGCGCCGAGAAAATCCAGATTAGGAACTACCAGGAACAGCGGCTGGTACTGATTCACGACACGTTTTGCTAATATTCAACCAGTGAACTGCCATGGCTCAACAATCCCCTGAAACCAAACCTGAAATAAGAATCGAAACCGACTCGATGGGTGAAATCGAGGTACCCGCTGACAAGTACTGGGGCGCTCAAACCCAACGGTCGCTAATCCACTTCAAGATCGGCGACGATCGCATGCCGCGCGAGCTGATTCGAGCTCTAGGTATTCTCAAGAAGGCCGCGGCGCTCGTTAACGAAGGACTCGGGAAGTTGCCGTCGGGCAAGGCCCAATTGATCGTTCGAGCCTGTGACGAAGTCATTGAAGGAAACCTTGACGAGCATTTTCCTTTGCGGGTTTGGCAAACAGGCAGCGGAACGCAAACCAACATGAACGCCAACGAGGTGATCTCGAACCGGGCGATTGAACTCGCCGGCGGGAAGTTGGGAAGCAAGAAGCCGATTCATCCGAACGACGACGTGAACATGTCGCAATCGTCGAACGACACGTTTCCGACCGCGATGTACATCGCGGCCGCCGAGCGGCTGACCTGGCTGATACCAGCAATAGAGGAATTGCATGCGGCCATTGAGGAGAAGAGAAAACTCTATCAGGACGTCGTAAAGATTGGCCGAACGCATTTGCAGGATGCGACGCCCTTGACAGTCGGACAAGAGATGTCGGGTTGGGCTAGTTTGGTCGAGCGCGACATTCAGTTTCTCAAGTCGGCGCTGCCCGGATTGTTTGATCTTGCAATCGGCGGCACAGCGGTCGGCACAGGCCTCAATTCACATCCGGAATTCGGCGAACGCGCGGCGGCAAAGATCGCGGAACTGACCGGACTACCGTTCAAATCACATCCCAACAAGTTTGCTGCATTGTCTGCGCATGATGAGTTGGTTTTTGCGAGTGGTGCAATAAAAACGTTGGCCGGCTCGTTGATGAAGATTGCGAATGATGTGCGCTGGCTTGCGTCAGGACCACGTTGTGGGTTGGGAGAGTTGATTCTTCCGGAAAACGAACCAGGATCGTCCATCATGCCGGGCAAGGTTAATCCGACGCAGAGCGAGGCGATGACGATGGTCGCGGTCCAGGTTTTTGCGAACGATCTGGCGACAAGCTTTGGTGGTAGTCAGGGTAACTTTGAGCTGAATGTTTTCAAGCCGGTAATGATCCACAACTTCCTTCACTCCGTTCGTCTACTTCACGATGCAACCCATAGCTTTGTTAAGTATTGCATCTCCGGGATTGAATTGAATCGTACACAGATCGACGAACATTTGCGCGATTCATTGATGCTCGTGACGGCGCTCAATCCTTACATCGGTTACGACAATGCCGCCAAGGTCGCGAAAAACGCGCACAAGAAAGGTATCAGCCTGAAGCAGTCGGCGAAGGAGCTGGGTCTGCTGACGGAGGAAGAATTCGACAAATACGTGAAGCCGGAAGAGATGACACACCCTTAATCATTTCAGATTGAAGATTTCAGATTTCAGATTGCAGACCGGGGGCTTTGCCTCAAAAGTCACATCTAGCTCGATTCGGAAGATTTTCGTTCGTGTTGGTTCGTGTGACTTCGTGGATCGCCCTTGTTTTCCTGAACAAACGCAACGATCCACGAAGTCACACGAACTAAACACGAAACTCGTTCCACCAAAATCGACTTTTGAGGCAAAGCCGGCTCCAATTAGCCGACGTTTAGACGCACGAAATCAAGCGACAATCAAAAATCAACAATCAAAAATCGTCAATGGCCTGCCTTGCCTGACAAAAACGACAAAGTAAAAGAGAACGTTGCGGGAGCGTATTACGTCGACTCCTCTTGCATCGACTGTGATGTCTGTCGCGATACCGCACCAGACAACTTCATGCGGTCAGACGAGAACAGTTACTCCTTTGTATTCAAGCAACCCGCAACTGAAGAAGAGAAGAATCTGTGTGAGGAAGCTTTGACGTGTTGTCCGGTTGAAGCTATTGGGAACAACGGCGAATAAAGCAGATCCACTGATTACGGACAGGAGCAGAAGCAGCAGGCAGAAGCAGGAAATCACCGATTTTCTTTTCGTGCCCCTGCCTGCTGCTCCTGCTCCTGTCCGTAATCGGTGGAAATCGGTGGATCTGCTTCAGCCTCTATCTGCAAGACTCCACATTCAACTTGGTAGGTTCGGATTCTTTCAGGAACGGTCAAACACTCTCCCGTCCGTACATCGAATTGCCACCCGTGCAGGGCGCACTCGATGATATGACCGCATAGCGTACCTTCTGACAGTGGCGCGCCTTTGTGCGGACAGAAGTTGTCGATGGCATAGTATTCGCCGTCGATATTGAAAACAGCTACTTCGTGGCCACCAGGAAGCTCCATTCGAGCGCATTCGCCGGATTGAAGTTTCTCTGGCGCTACGAGATCAGGGGCTTGGTCCTCCGGCTCAGTCGGGGCTGTGTGGTCGTTTTCAGTATCGAATGATTGCATTGAATGAATGGTATCAAAACAGGTTTTTTGGAAACAGGAGCAAGATTTTGGAGTCAGTACCGTTCTTTATCTCCACACCGGCTTTCCGGTAGTTGGAGAAAGAGGAGTAGGCATGAAACGAATAGGAATCATATTTGGATTAATGGCTATCTTGCTTGCCCCTGTTGCCGTACTTCAGGCGCAAACCACAGCGACGCAGAGTACCGACTCGAGGCGCGTTACGCGCGTCTTGGTCACCGGCGACTCAATTGTCAGAGCGCAGCCTGACACGGCAACGCTGATGATCTCGGTGGTAACGCAGGCGAAAAATGCAATCGATGCGCAACAGGAGAATGCTGTGAAAAGCGACGCCGTGATTCGCGCCTTGAAAGCGGCGGTGCCGGGCGCGGAAATCAAGACGAGTGGTTACAGCATACAGCCCCAACGCGTCTACCGTGAAAATCAACCGCCGACGATAACTGGTTACGAAGCGCGTAACGCCGTTACTGTGACGTTAAGCGATCTGAAGAAGGTAGGTACCGCAATTGACGCGGCGAGCCAGGCGGGCGCAAACGATCTCGGCGGGGTTATGTTCACGCTCAAGCAGGATCGACCAGCGCGTGACAAGGCACTGAGCGAAGCTACGAGCGAGGCCGTCAGTAAAGCGAAAGTAATTGCGCAAGCGCTCGGTGGCCGCGTCGTAAGAATTGTCGAGGTCCAGGAAGAAGGATTCCGACAACCGATACCGGTCTTGCAGTCTGAAGGCTTTATCGCAAGTGCTGCGAAGCGGGATGTCGCAACCCCGATCGAAGTCGGAGATCTGGAGATAAGTTCTCGAGTTCAGTTAATTGCTGAAGTCGAAACAAATCTCTGATATCTGTCTGATAGAGGAGTGCTCTCCCCATTTTCCCCGTTGTAGTAGTTCCCCGCACTTTTATTGGCGAAGTCTCGCCACGTGCCCCCAGGGTTTTCCATTAGTCTTGCGTCTGCCGGCAGTCGCAATGATTTCTTTTTCCTGGCAAGGAGGGAAAGCAATGGCCAGATATCGTAATGAATTTGAGGACGAGCGCGACCGCGACCGCGATTTCTATACGCGTGACCGCGATCTGCGAATGAGACGTGAAGCCCCCTGGGGTTATGACAACACCGCTGAAAGAAACCGGCGCGAGTTTCTGGAAGGCAACCGCCGCACAGAGTTTAGTTACGGCCGATTTGGTGAAAGAGCTGAGTACGATTACGACGAACCAAGATATGGTGATTATCGTGGAGACTTGAGAAACCAAGGCTCCCGTGACTATCCGCAGGATCGTCAGGATCGTTGGCGGGCCGACGACTCACGAGCGTACGGTCAAAGGCGACCGAGTTATACATCTGAGCGTTCACGTTTGCGCTGCCGCGACATCATGACGCGCGACCTCGCCGTTGCGAATCGCATCACGCCACTCAACGAAGTAGCCGTAATGATGAAACAGGAAGACACTGGCGTCATTCCAGTAGTCGAGTATCCAGCGACGGCTGGAAACGGAAAGAACACTGCACGCGAAGAAACAGGTTATGAACCGCGCACTTATGGACGAGGCAAGCTGCTTGGTCTGATCACGGATCGTGACATCGTCATCAGGGCAGTCTGCGAAGATAAAGATTGTCGAACGACGCCAGCTGAAGAAGTGATGACCACTGATATTTCCACCGCACGTCCAAACGATCGTGTTGTGGACGTGATTCGGAAGATGGGTGAGAAGCAGGTGCGTCGAATTCCAGTAGTGGGCGAAGACAATCGTCTTCTTGGAATGATCTCGATGGCCGATGTCGCTGTCGAAACAGAAGCTGATCAGGAATTAGGAGAAGCTCTCGAGGACATCTCGAAAGGTTCTTCGTTCTGGCGGCAAATCTTTGGATAGACGCTGATTGCCGATTGCCGATTGCCAATTGCCGATTTAAGAACTTGATCGCAGGAGCCCTGTCTTCAATCGGCAATCAAAAATCGGCAATCGGCAATGGCTCGCTTTGCGCCACTCCAGCCTTTCCCTTATGCTCTCGCCATGCGTGATTTAGACCGTGACCATCCGATGAGCTCTGTAGCTCATCGGGTAAAGCCGTCTGGGCGGCTCTGGAACCCATCAGCCGATGTTTATCGCTCATCGGATGGTTGGATTGTGAAGTTGGACCTGGCAGGTGTCTGTTCTGACGATCTGGAGATTCAGATAAGTGGTAATCGACTGCATGTTCGCGGCTGTCGCAAAGACACCTTCTATCGTGAAGGGTTTGTCTATCATCAAATGGAGATCACTTATAGTCGATTCGAAAAGACAATTGAGTTTCCCGCTCCCCTCGAAGGCGCATCGCTCGTCCGCGACTATCGCGATGGATTCTTGGTCATCATGTTGCAGAGTGATTGAGATACCTGAGCGGGTTAATAACGAGCGAGGTAGTAACGATAATGCCAGAATCTGAACCGACACAATCAAATAAACCACAGGTTGAATTTGAAGCGCCGTTGTCAGACGCGAGCAAGACTACAACCGAGCCTCCGAAGGAGCCATTTGAAGTAGCGGTTCTCGCCCTGCAAAACCTCACGCTGTTTCCTGAGACAGTCGTGCCGCTTGGTGTTGGACGACCGCGTTCGATTGCGGCGGTTGAAGCCGCACTCTCAACACCCGAAAAGCTGCTGGGCTGTATCACCGTTCGCGGAAATAGCGAGGGCGAAGGCGACGCAAGTTCAAAAGATCTCTATGAAGTCGGAACCCTTGTGATGATCAAGCGCATGGAGCGTCTTGGCGACGCCATGCGGATCGTGGCGCAGGGAACCGATCGAATTAAAGTTCTCGAATGGAAGCAGGAGGATCCCTATCTCAAAGCCCGCGTGGAAATTCTGCCTGAGCCAAAAATAGTCGATCCAGAACAAGTCGAGGCTGGCAAACGGAATCTTCAGGCGATGATTCAGGATGCGCTGTCGCTTTTGCCGAATGTGCCGCCGGAAGTTCGTGTCGCCGTTCTAGGCGCCGTCGATCCCGTTCGATTGGCTTACTTCCTCGGTTCCATTCTCAACCTGGGAGTTGAGGAAGAGCAGAAGATGCTCGAGGCGGACACTGCTGATGAGCTTCTTCGTTTAGCGAACATCAATCTCGCGCGAGAGCTGGAGATCCTCCAGTTGCGTTCGAAGATTGCCTCTGAAGCGCAAACGGAAATGGACAAGGCCCAGCGCGACTACGTACTGCGGCAACAGATCAAGGCGATTCAAAAAGAGCTGGGCGAAGACGAAGGCGGCGAAGCAGCCGAGGCAGCGTTGTTGCGCGAGCGGCTTGCGAAGGCTGACTTGCCTGAGGAAGTTCGCGTCGAAGCAGAGCGCGAACTAAAACGTCTCGAGCGATTGCCGGCGGCGGCACCCGACTATCACGTCATTAGAACGTATCTCGACTATGTTCTGGAGCTGCCGTGGCTTAAATCCTCTGAAGACAAGTTGGATTTGGCGGAAGCGCGCCGCATTCTCGATGAAGACCATTACGGTCTTGAAGATGTGAAGGAACGAATACTCGAGTTCCTGGCGGTGATTAAACTTCGGCCCGATACGAAGAGTCCGATTCTATGCTTTGTCGGTCCGCCGGGTGTTGGCAAGACTTCGCTTGGTCGTTCGATTGCGAGAGCGCTTGGCCGCCAGTTCGAACGAATGTCGTTAGGTGGTGTCAGGGATGAAGCAGAACTTCGCGGCCATCGTCGCACGTATGTCGGCGCGATGCCTGGACGAATAGTTCAGGCGATCCGGCGCGCGGGTGTGAATAACCCGGTGATGATGCTGGATGAAATCGACAAGCTGGGAAACGATTATCGTGGAGATCCGTCAGCCGCATTGCTCGAGATCCTCGACCCACAGCAGAACAACACTTTCCGCGACCACTATCTCGACTTGCCGTTTGATTTGTCGAAAGTGTTCTTTATCGCAACGGCTAATCAATTAGGCCCGATTCCGATGCCTTTGCGAGATCGCATGGAAGTGATCAGGCTGGCCGGCTACAGTGATCGAGAAAAACTGGAAATCGCAAAACGTTACCTTGTGCCGCGGCAGATAACCGAAAACGGTCTGAACTCGGCGCAACTAACGGTTAAGGACGATGCTATTGAATTGATCGCATCGCGTTACACGCGTGAAGCCGGAGTGCGGCAGTTAGAACGGACGATCGGTAGTATCTCGCGAAAGGTTGCTTTAAAGATCGCGCAGGCAGAGGCGGAGAGCGTAACTGTTACCGCTGCCGAGCTGCGAGAGTATCTTGGCCCGCCGCGTTTTTATCCCGAACAGGCGCGAAAAGAATTGCCTGCTGGGGTTGCGACTGGAATGGCCTGGACTGAGATGGGAGGCGAAGTGCTTTTCATCGAGGCGACGCTGTTGCCGGGCGGCAGAGGTCTGACGATAACGGGACAACTGGGAGAAGTAATGCAGGAGTCGGCGCGCGCGGCGCAATCCTATCTCTGGTCGCATGCT
Organism: Pyrinomonadaceae bacterium; assembly: GCA_035457565.1. Lineage (GTDB taxonomy): Bacteria > Acidobacteriota > Blastocatellia > Pyrinomonadales > Pyrinomonadaceae > PSRF01. Next base: position 74,237 of record DATIBJ010000109.1, read on the forward strand.
GCCGAGTTTGGCATCGACCCGAACATCTTCAAAGAGTATGGGGTTCACTTGCACGTTCCTGCGGGTGCGATCCCGAAGGATGGTCCCAGCGCGGGAGTAACGATCACGTCCGCTCTAGCATCGTTGTATACCGGTCGCCGCGTCAGACCTGACACTGCAATGACGGGTGAGATCACGTTATCAGGCTTGGTGTTTCCGATTGGCGGAGTTAAAGAGAAAGTAATGGCGGCGCATCGAGCGGGCATCAAGCGCATCCTTCTGCCGTCACGCAATGAAGCAGATGTCGATGACATTCCCGAAGACGTGAAAAACGATCTACAGATTGTCTTCGTTTCGCGCATCGATGAGGTTATCGATGCAGCACTGGAAGTTCTCGTAGCCCATCCACCTCCACCGCCGGTTGTTTCCGACGTTGCGCGCGGCAGTGATCGACGAATCGATCCTGAAACGGTAATAGCGAAGCCGAGATAGATCATTGGCTTCATGTCGGTGGTACTTCAAATTCAACCTACAACAGCCACCGCAAACGATCTTGAGACCACCGACTTCATGTCGGTGGTACTTCAATTTCAACCTACAACTGCCACCACAAAGGATCTTGAGACCACCGACTTCATGTCGGTGGTGCTTCGATTTCGACCTACAAAGAGGAATCACCCGACCTCAAAAACCTCTCAACCTGCGGCGTGGTGTATTCACCAACAGTTCCTGCGTAATACGACGGCTGCCACACATCCCATCCATCTGTTTCTTTGAGAACTCCCCAGTACGATCTCTCCATCCACCAACGTGTGTTCTCGAGAAGCGCCCTCGCACATTCTTCGATCGCGACATCCGATCTTGCTTCGATGAGCAAATGGAAATGATCCGGCATTAAGCCCATTCGTTCGATGGCGAATCCGTGTTTCTCTCCTACACAAATCGCGTATTTGAACAGACGTGGAGCAATCATTTCATCAAAGAGCGAAATTCGATTCTGAGTTGCGAGAACTAGGTGATAGTTCAGCAGGCAGTAGCTATGCGTCAACGGGAACGCTGGAGATCTGAAGTTAGAATTGCGGTAAGTCAAAGGTTTGACCCATTCCCCGCGATAGCCGTGATGAGCCGCTTGCGTTTCCACGTAGTGCCGCGCAGCCTCCAGATTAACTTTGCCGGAGCTGCGCGCGAAATAGCCTCTGGCAAAGAGTTTTCTGAAGCGGGACTCGTGCTGGAAAGCGAGAGAGAACTCTCGATCGATATTTCCTTTGAGCATCTTCGCTACCCGTGCGACCGCTTGCATCGGTTGTAGACTTAACAATACACGCAAATGATCGTCAGCAACTGCGGTTTCCAACAAGTTGTATTCTTCGCGATCGCAGACGTCGATAAGGACATCCCTAACAAGCGATTGTGCGGGCCTGCTTGCGAGCAACGGTTGTAAATAATGTGTTTTGAAGCAGAAGTACGAGTGAAGCTGGTAGGCCGGTGTGAGGGCCCTGAAGTGAGGATTCATGGTGGCGGCATTCTACCTCTTACTTGGTTGCCTGGGTAGGTTGAAATTGAAGCACCACCGACATGAAGTCGGTGGTCTCCGGGAACGGAGAGTTACGCGTGTTGTAGGTTGAAGTTCAACAACCACCGACATGAAGTCGGTGGTCTCAAAAAGTTGGTGGTCTAGTAAGCGAAGAATGAGATCACATATGAAAAAGCCGAGGTCGCCGGTATTGCCGGCGACCTCGGCTGTTTAGGGTTAATTGATTAACGGCCTATGGAAGTGCTTCCACATTGAAGAAGAACTTGAACGCACCCGCCGACTGCACTCCGAGCAGGAATTGCAGATTGACGCTTGCGCCCGGAGCCAAAGGCGTAGCCAGTGTTATCGTGCCGGTCGTCACGCTGCTGTTGAACCCGCCACCCAGAGGTTGCGCAGGCGGTGTCTCCAGCGTCGTGCCAATTACGGTGATGTTGCAAGGCGTTGACGGGAAGCCCGCCGCAGTACATGTTGCCGGATCGCTCACACTCACCGTGACGTTGCCTGAAGTCAGAGTTCTCATGTCGGCAATGCCTCCCGGTGTGAACGTGGTACTGATGTCCACGACGCGGAAGCGCAACCGTGTAACAGGAGCGCCCGTGTTGTTAACGAACCGACGCCTGATCGACAGTGTGCCTTGCGCCGCGTTCGGTCCAATCGCTGCCGTATCGCGGACGCGATTGGGATTAGCCGCAGCTCCCTTTGTTGAATCTAGCAGCAGCGCCAGTATATCGAAGTTCGTCCGTGGACTGCCGAGATTCTGAGGACCTGGAGCTCCCAACCGTTGACCCGCAGGTGTTGACGTTGCGTTCGTATCAGCAAAGATGAAGTCATCGTCGTTGACGTTCGAGTCCTTCACGAGACCGCTGGTCGGGCATGGACCAAACGTCGACGGATTCCCCTTCTTGCCACACTCGTCACGGAAGTAAGTGTATTCGAGAACACTGCCGCTGGCCGGTGTCAACGTAGTGCCTTCGCGGAACAGATCACATATGCCACCAGTGTTGCTGCCGAAGCCGACCGCATCGAGACGGTTTGCCGACCCGATACTGCCGAGCGTCGCGGTACTGAAGATTGCAACGTTGCGGTCATTCTCGATGTCTGATGACAGCGTTGCATCGCCAGCTGCCGCTCCACTGCCGCCATAGTCTGCGAGACTGTAAGCGGATCCAGTGAACAGGTAGTGTCCACGGCCGGGAATGACGGTGCCGTTTGGAATGACACCGATCAGGACCGGCGTGTCACTGCAGGTAGCGCCCATCTTGAACAAGCCGTAGCCACCGCCGGTGCCATTGACGGTGTGCGGCGAATTCGAGTTGTTGTAAATCTCCACGAAGTCGTCGCCCGCACCGCCAGGTCCGCTGGTTCGCAGTTCGCTAATCAGTATCGTGCCCGGATCGTTCACGGCCAGGATCGTGCCGATGGCCGTACCATCGGCGATAGTGGCGTTCACCGGACTCGATAGAACAACCTCGAACGTCTCGTTTTGTTCACTGAGCCCATCAGACAACACCGGTACGAAGATCGTCTTGAACTGTTCGCCCGCGGCAAAGTTAACAGTACCCGACGTCGTGGTGTAGTCCGAACCCGCCGTTGCATGGGTAATTGATGGTGGTGGGATGTCCTGCGTGGTGAAGTTCACCGATGCGCCACCGGCAGGAGCCGGCGCGCTCAGTGTCACCGTAAAGATCATGTTGACTGATCCTGACGAAGGCTCAGACACCTGCGCATCCTGGATGCTGACGTTTGTCGCAACCTGAATGTTCACGGTGTCAGTGTCAGTGAGCGGCCCACCTGAACCAGTGTTACCAAGGTCGTTGGTGGTGATTGCCACGGTGGCTGCACCGCTGAAGCCCAAGTTCGGCGTGAAGGTCATGCCATTGAGGGCCGTGTTGATGTTAGCGATGGTGCCGGTGAAGGTCATCGTCGCGTCGGCCGTCCCGTCACCCACCGTAAAGGCCAGGCCGGACGTGCCGCTGAGTGTCAGCGTGCCGTTAGTGGCCGTGAGCGTTACCTGGATGGCGTTGGTACCAGCGTCAACATCAGCCACCGAGATCTGATTGCCGTTGCCGCTCGAGAATGTCAGCGGTGTGTTCTGGTTGGTGCTCTGTGGACCAGGCACAGTGTTAACCGGCGCGTCGTTCACCGCATTGATGGTGATGCCGCGCGTGGCCGGCGCACTCGTGCTGCTGCCGTCATCGGCGATGAAGGTCACCGTGCGTGACGCAGTCGGATTGTCGCTGCTGTTCTGATACGTCACTGAA
>DATIBJ010000110.1:0-9322 GCA_035457565.1 Pyrinomonadaceae bacterium
GTCCTCGTCCGCAACACGATGCAGTCGCGCAGGTTTGTTCGCTTCGCTCATTGCGGACGAGGACGTCCGCGCTCCCAGTTAGCTGACTATCGACCCACGAGAGCTCTATCAGTCTGCTTGTTTAGCTTCCTGCCACAGCTCCTCTAACTCATCAAGCGTTGTCGCATCGAACGCTCGTGAGCGCGATCGCAGCTGGTCTTCGATGTATTTGAAACGCTGACGAAACTTCCGGTTCGTTAGCTTCAAAGCTGCTTCAGGTTCCACATGCATGTGGCGCGCAATATTGGTTGCGGCAAACAATAAGTCGCCGACTTCTTCACGCACACGAGTGTGTGTCGCTTCATCGTTCACCGTTCCGTGTTCCTTGATTGCATTGCGTAGCTCCTCGATCTCCTCGTGAAGTTTATCGAAGATATCATCTACCGTTTTCCAGTCGAACCCGACTCGCGCAGCTTTAGTGGAGAGCTGATGAGCCTCCATCAGTGCCGGTGCTTTTGAAGAGACGCCGTCGAGCAGAGAATCCTGGTTGTCGACCTTTCCCGCGGCGCGTCGTTCTTCCGCCTTCATCGACTCCCAATTGCGCAGTACTTCAGTCGCATTGTCAGCACGGACGTCTCCAAAAACATGCGGGTGCCGGCGGACCATCTTTGAGTGAATCGCGTCAGTTACGTCTACGATTTCAAACTCGCCGCGTTCCTTGGCTACCTGTGCGTAGAAGATCACCTGGAAAAGTAGATCGCCGAGTTCATCGCGGAGTTCTTCCGGGCGACCGGCACGTGCGGCCTCCACAGCTTCAAACGCTTCGTAGGCTTCTTCAAGAAGCATCGGCGCAAGAGTGGCGTACGTTTGTTCACGATCCCATGGACAGCCGTTCGGCGAACGTAACCGACTCATTAACTCGACAAGATCAGCAAATGTTGCGGGCATGTGCGTAGTCTAAATCGGGAATAGTGAATAGTGAATCGCTCAAAGTTGAGTGGTGCAGTCGGGAAGGGGGCAAGCGCCGTCCTGACTCAACTTGCGAATGGGACAACCAGCGCGCCCCCGGCTTCTTCTGTTTCCGACGATATTGACGATCGACTGAAATTGAGCGGGGGCGCGCTCGTTGAACTTATTCACATTGAGCTTAATTACCGCTTGCCCCCCTTCCCGACTGCACCACTCAACTTTGAGCGATTCAATATTCACTATTCCCGATTTACGATTCACGATTCAGGATGCTACCATCGCGACAAAGCTATTAATTCAACGCCAGGCGGTCTTTTGAGAAAAAAGATCTGCGCTTTTGAACTTATATGGATGAGCAACAAAGCAACTTTAAAGTAACCGACCGCCGCCTTTTCAATGCGGATGGTAGTCCCCGCGAGGTACCGCCCGACGAACGGCCTGCCCCCGACGTTCCGAAGCCTGAGCCGGCAGCGCAAGTGGATGACGTGCCAGCGCAACCAATCGTGGCCAGCGAGCAGGAGACGACCGAACCTGAGACGGTTGATGCGGATTACGAAGATCGTGAGCCAACTGCGGAAGAAGTCGCAGCGGCGCGCGACCCTGCTAGTTTCCTGAACTTTCTGATGTCGATCGCTTCTAACGCCGCTTCAGCACTGGGAATGATGGAACACCCGGTGACGCATGAGCGCGGTGTGGATCTCGAGCTCGGCAAGCACTGGATCGATGTTCTGGGTATGTTGCAGAAAAAGACGAGCGGCAATCTGACCGCTCAGGAAAAGCAGATGCTCGAGAGTTTGCTCGCCGATCTGCGCATGCAGTTTGTCTCGCTATCGAATGCGACGCCCAAGTCGAGGAGCTTCACGGGTAGCGACATTACCGGTGGTGGGTAGGTTTTTGTAGCTGTAACTCTGAATGAAGCTCACCTTCTTAGGTACAGGAACGTCCACAGGAGTGCCGTCGATTGGTTGCGAGTGTGAAACGTGCTGCTCGGACGATCCACGCGACAAACGACTGCGAGTTTCAATAATCATCGAGCACGCCGGCCAGACGGTTCTCGTTGATACTTCATCCGATTTTCGCCAACAGGCGTTGCGGTTTGGGTTACGTCATCTGGATGCGATTCTCATCACGCATTGTCACGCCGATCATATATTTGGTCTCGACGACATTCGCCCGTTGAACTTTCGCTTTGGCGCTCTTGGCGTTTATGCAAATGAGCGCGCCTGGGTCGACATCAAACGCATCTTTAAATACATCTTCGAGCCTTCGCACTTCGGCGGAGGCTTGCCGCAAGTGATTCCAAATGTAGTCTATCCCAATGCAAGCTTTTGTCTTGGCAGTGCTCTGGTGATTACACCTCTAGAGACTATTCACGGTCGACTGCCGGTGATGGCTTATCGATTCAACGACTTCGCCTATGCAACCGATTTAAGTGAGATTCCGCCGCACACGATGGAGGAGCTCAGGGATCTCGATGTGCTCGTGCTTGATTGTCTCAGGTTCACCAAACATCCGACGCACCTGTGGGTTGATAAGGCACTCGAATTTGTGCGGGAACTAAAACCTCGCCGCACTTACTTTACGCACCTTGCGCATGACATAAAGCATGAGCGCGATTCAGCACGGCTGCCTGAAGGAGTGCAGTTTGCGTACGATGGGTTAGTGGTTACCGATTGACGATTGCAATTGCAGATTGCAGATTGTTAATTGCTGAGCGCCGATTAGAAACTTCCCAGGGCAAATCGACGATCACCAATCAACAACTGGCTCATGAAGTCACTCTTCAATCTACAATCATCAATCGTCAATCTACAATGATCCCATGCGCCTTTTCCACGGCACCGACAACGCGGAGATCCAACGACCGACTGTTCTAACACTCGGTGTCTTTGATGGTTTGCATATAGGTCATCAATTGATCATGAAGATCGTCGTCGAACGTGCCCGGGCGATCGGGGCAGTGCCCACCGTGATCACTTTTGATCCTCATCCCCGTGCCGTGCTGCATCCCGAATCTGCGCCACCGTTGCTGCAAACATTCGATCAAAAGGTGGAAGGGTTTGGTGTCTTAGGAATTGAACAGACCATCGTTGTGCGTTTCACCAAAGAGTTTTCAGAGATCGGCGCATACGAGTTCCTGCGCGACGTAGTTAAAGAACGGCTGCACGCTCAGGAGGTTTACCTTGGTAAAGGATTCGCGTTTGGCCACAATCGTGAAGGCCATATCGATCTACTGAAACGTGTCGGCAAAGAACTCGGTTTTGTGGCGGGTGAAGTTCCAGAGGTGAGTCTCCGAAATCGCCGCGTGAGTTCGAGCAAGATCCGTGAGCTGTTGACGCGCGGTGAAGTTAACCTGGCGAGACGTATGTTGGGACGACCATATGGAGTTGAAGGGCGCGTCGAGCATGGGGCCGAACGCGGTCATCAGCTTGGTTTCCCCACAGCCAACCTGCATCCCCAGAACCGCGTCATACCCCGGAATGGCGTCTATGTGTCGGGCACTTTGATTGACGGACAGTGGCGAAGAAGCGTCACAAATGTGGGGGTCCGCCCTACATTTGGGTCAGTAGCGGAACCTTCGGTCGAGACCTTCGTAATGGATTGGTCGGGGGATTTGTACGGCGATGTAGTTCGCGTCCGCTTTCTCCATCGGCTTCGAGACGAAAAAAGGTTCAACTCCCTGGATGAATTAAAGACGCAAATCAGCAGAGACGTCGCTCGCGCAAATAGCTACTTCTCAAGAACGGGCACGCGCCGTATGCTAGCTGTGATTTAGTAGAAAAGAACATGTCGACAAATCAGATGATAATCAGACCACGAACGAGCGGCGCCGTTGTCGCAAGTGTGGTCGCTCCTTCCCCAAGCGCTGCGCATAAGCCAGCAGCTCCAATTCCGCCGCTGACTGAAGAGCTGGTGGCGCAGACGCTGACAGGCAGCGGCGTGCGCGGTTACTTCAGAGCGCTGCAGGTTGTTCGTGTGCTCGGCTTGTTATCTCTGTATCTGTTTCTCGATGGTTACGACATACGCGCAGATTTTAACCTGAAAGCGTTTGGCCGCTCGCAGGAAAAGGCCCGTTCGGTGAGCAGGTTGGAGCACCTCAGAGTAAGCGTCCGCGGGGTTTTTTATCGCCTGTTAGATCGCCTGATTCGCGTGCTGCGCTACTTCATCTTCCGAGGCGCGGAAGGTTCCGACGCGAAAGAGGCACGTCTCCGGAAACAAGCAGTTTGGCTTCGCGAGAGTTTGATAAAGCTTGGACCAACGTTCATCAAGATTGGCCAAGCCTTGGGAACACGCGCGGATCTTCTTCCGCTCGCGTACGTGAAGGAACTGGCGACACTGCAGGATCAAGTCCCAGCCTTCCCAACGGCTGAAGCGTTCGCACGAATCGAAGAAGAACTTGGCAAGCCTCTGCATGGATGTTTTCCAGAGATCGACTCCGAACCCGTTGCCTCCGCCTCGTTAGGTCAGGTCTATCGGGCGCGGCTCGCGTCGGGTCACGAGGTCGCTGTCAAGGTACAGCGGCCAAATCTCGATCAAATCATCAGTTTTGATATTGCCATTCTCTATCGGCTCGTCAAACTGATGAACAGGTTCTTCCCGTCGATGAATGAGAACGCCGACTGGGAAGGGATGCTTGGCGAATTCCACTCTACCGTTTTCGAAGAAATGGATTACGTCAAAGAGGGTCGAAACGCCGACAGGTTTCGCTATAACTTCCGCACTTGGCGCGCTGTTCGAGTTCCGAAGGTTTACTGGTCGCACACGAGCCGTCGTGTCTTAACTCTCGAGTTTATTCGCGGAACGAAGGTCACAGATACGGAGCAGCTGAGGGCTCGGCGCATTTCTGCCGTCAAAGTTAACCGCCTGCTCGTGCGCACCTATCTCAAGCAGTTGCTCGAGGACGGTTTCTTCCACGCTGATCCGCATCCGGGAAACTTGCTCGTGATGGACAGCGGGCATCTCGCGTTCTTTGACTTCGGAATGGTTGGCCGCATTGGCCCACAATTGCAGTCGCAGATGATCGATGCGTTCTTTCACGTCGTCGGTCGAGACGTGCAAGGTTTAGGACAGGACATCATCGGTCTGAACTTCCTCAAACCGGGGGTTGATCCGGAAACTATCCGGCCAGTCGTCGAGTCTCTCTTCAAACACTACATCAATCTTCGACTCGGTGAGATAAACTTCAAAGAGCTTACCTACGAGTTGGCCGACGTCATCTATGATTATCCCTTCCGACTACCGGCTAACTTTACTTACATCATGAGAGCTCTGATGACGTTGGAAGGCATCGCCATCGTCACGGATCCTGGCTTTAGCTTCTTTGACACTGCGAAGCCATACGCGCGCGAGTTCATGTTGCGGCGTGAAGGAAAGATGTTTCGTAAGCTGATCCTCGATAAGCTAACAGGTCACGAAGATGGGAATGGACGCATCGCCTGGTCGAGAGTCTGGAAGCTCACGAAGATGGCCGCGCAGATGTACCTCGAAAAATAGGGTGAGAGGGAAAAGGGAAAGAGCGAAAAAGAAATCATTGGTCAATTATCATTTGACAATTACCAACTATCATTTAGAAGGGGTTGTTGCAAACCATCAAAAATGATAATTGATAACTGTCAAATGATAATTGACCAATGATTTCTTTTTGCTTTTCCCTCTTTCCTATTTCGTAAGTTGCCCTCTCACCGCCCCGTCCGGGAAATCCGCGTTGTGAACATTCACGTAGTAGTTCTGCGGATTCTTGATCATGTCGAGAATCTTATCGCGTTCGAGTGTCACGCAATCCTTAGACGATCCGGTTGCCGGCGCTTTCAGCATCACTAAAACTGGACCAGCGACGTCGGTAGCTCCGGAGTGAATATGAGCGGCAGTTGCAGTGCCAATGTTCGACACTGCGAGTTCATAACAGATCTGATCCTTGCCGGCACTGAGTGTCAACGTGACATGTCCGGTGCCGTCCGCATCGCCGGGTCCCGGGACTTCAGCGGCGCCGGTGAGCGTGGCCTTCAGCTTGCGCGCTGAGTTGTACTGCTCCGACGCTAAAGCAAAGCTGACAGCTGCAACAAAGATAAAAAGAACAATCAAGGCACCTGGTTGTTTCATTCCAATCCCTCCTTGACGGGGCTAAAATGGCGTGCGAGGTCTAGAGGCGTCGCAGAGTATCTTGGAGTTTGAGCAAGAAGGTTTGGAGATTGTTTCGCTTTTCTGTGCCAACGGAACAGGAGCAGGAGGCAGTTGGCAGCAGCAGGAATCGAACCTGGCTCCTGCCTGCTGCTCCCTGCTCCTATTGTTTACTTGCCGCCGACCTTTTCTCCGTTGCTGGGGAGGTTTAGTCGATCGCGGAACAAGTTGAGAAGCAGCAACGTGCCGATGCCACCGCCCCCGTCACCTGAGCCGCCAGAAGCCATCACGTCCGGAGTAATTCGCACACCTTTTTCACCGATGACTTTGAGCGTCTCCACGAGAGCGACGCCTTGCGCGCCGAGCGCATTTACCTGTTCGTGGTACGCAACACCCTGGGCTTCGCCCATTAGTCGTACCTTCTCGGCTTCCGCTTTACCGGTCTGCAGAATGTAGTGAGCTTCACCTTCCGCTTCGGCCTTGCGCTGCTCGGCCCGCTTCGCCGCAATTTCCACGCCTACGGTCGCAGCCATCAGATCTTTCTGATTGTCTGCTTGTGACTTGGTCTTCTCGAGCTGAATGCGTCGGTCTTCAGCTTCACGCTGCGCATTGAACATGTTCTGTCGTTGCTCGGCGAGAATTTTTTCTGTCTGCGTCTTCATTAACTCTTCCGGTAAATGAATGTGACAAATGAGCACGTTCACAACGTCGACGTGATACTTCAGCAGATGAGCTCGTACGCGAGCTTCCGCGCGCTCCTGTTCCTCATGTCTGTTCTGCAGGTAGGCCATTGCTGACGACTCTGACGCCTGGTTACGGAAGATCGAATCGATGAGCGGGTGCATTACGTTCTGGATCAACCGCTCGATGCCGCCGATCTTAGCGACCATGAACGGCGCGTCCTCGGGCTTCACTCGAAACACGACGCGCACCTCAAGTTGCATCGTGAAGCCGTCTTTGGAAATAACTTCGAAGGGATTGAATGTGTTCGCTACTTCTCCCGCGGTCCATTCGACCGTTTGGTTAGTAGTCGGGATAATGATGGGCGTGATGGCCAGCGTGTTGACGTAGTAACGACCTGGTCCAACAACTGCTTCCTGGATGCCGCGGAATCCTTCGGGTACGACATAGGCTTCATGAGCTCCTTCGTCCAGGCGCCGATCAGCCGGATCACCGCTCATCAGATCTTCCCGAATTTCCTCGACAGTGCGCTTATCGTCCATCTTGTCGAGCCGGTGTGCTGACTCTTCGGCCTGCTCGATTTCTTCGCGTTCCATTCGCTGCCGAACCTTCGCCGCCATTTCACGTCGCACTTCGTCTGAGGGATCTCTTCCTACGTTCGAAACCACGACTGCCACTTCGCCGGGCTTCACTTCCTTCGCCGTCTCGGGAATCACTTTGAAGAGAAGGGGATTGACGTAGTAGGTCCCCGGAAGGAGGATGTCTTTTTGTGGGCCACGTTGGCCTTTTTTGCCAATGAACTCATGTCCATCCTGGAAATTGTCGTGACCTTCAAACGACTCGGCTACGTAATCACGCGGATTCAACGGAGCACCATCAAGTGCTTCGACTAATCCGATCTGGTTTTCATTAACAACCGTAGCGTCAAATAGTCGCACTGTGAATAGTCCAGGCTTGACGTCGGAAGTACCCTCGATTGCCGTCGACTGAGTCAGAATGCGGTAGACGCCAGGTGTCAGAATGTCTACCTGCGGTCCTTTCTGACCACCGGATGCGATGAACTGTTCGGCGTCCTGAAAGTTGCGGTGCTCGGTTATTGCTTTACCAAGCAAGCGACCTGGATCGAGAGGCCCACCGTCGGCGGCAGTTATAACTCCGACTTTACCCTGCGGCACTACGGTCGCCTTCGCTACAGAAACTCGGAAAAGATAAGGATGGATGGGCCACAAACCGGGCGGCAATGTTCGAAGTTGAATGCCTTTCACGCCGCCGCGCTTGATGAACGCAATCGGATCTTGAAAGTTGTTATGTGCGTTTTGCGCTCGATCAGGTGCGAAGATCCGACCTGGCGGCATCGGCTCGCCGTCGACGGCTTCGATAACGCCCATTTCATCTGCGCCGATTTCGATTAGCGGAACTTTGCGTACGACACGCTCGAAAGGGAATTTGATAAGGTGCAGGCCTGGCTTCAGAACATCCGCCTGAATGCCGACCTCGCCTTCTGTTGCGACGACGCGTCCAGGAGGCATTTTTTCGCCGAGGTAGCGCCGCTCTTTGATCGCGATTTCGCGGGCATCAACGTTAACAAAGATTCTTCTGATAAACGCGATGAATATAATCAGCGCCAGCAGTGCAACGAACGCTACTGGTATTAGCGTAACGAGGTCGATGTTTTCCATGTTGGTTCTTTCTTCAATTCAACTTGGGAGTTGATGTTAGTTGGTCGTGTTGGTTTGTTCGAGTTCTCGCCGTGCCGATGCGAGGGTACGTTTCAGAATAAAGCCGGCGCCGGAACTCCGTGTTGCGGATGAGAGTACCCAGAATTCGCCGTTTAATAAAGCGTTGAGCTCGACTGCAGTTAAGCCTGGAAGTTTTTTGTCGCGCCAAAATCTGACCGCAAGTTCGGCCGCCGTTTGATACGTTTCAGCATCGTCTGATAGTGCCGCGATGTGCAGTGTCTTAGTGGTAGAAGTGCTATCGGGAGCTTTCTTCCACGACTCAATACATGCGCGAGCCAGTGTTCGATTTACTGGCCACTCGTTTCTCGTAACGTACGAAGTTAAAGAAAGTAGCTGCGCGTCCGTGGTGGTAGATCTGACCAGATCGGTTAGCACCTGATCATAAAGATCCTCGTCTTTAAGCTGACGCGCTTTCTCTAAGGAAGACCTATCGCCCGCCGCGGCTTGCGACAAGATTGATTCACGAAGTCGATCTTCAACTATTGCAGCTTCGATTTGTACCTGGCTTTCAGGCTCAGCAAACAAACCACGAGGCTCAGGTGATGGCGGTAATGGGATTGAGTCGGGTGTGCCAGCAGGTTTTTGCCAGAAGTAAACAGCTACAAGCAGCAGGCCTAAAACTAGAGCAGAACTGATTAAAAGGGTAAGCATCGGCGTGGCTTCGGAGGGTTAGTTTAAATCCGTCGCCGCGTATTCGTTTATACGGCCAGTAACTGAAAAGGTTCTGGAAACGGCGTGTACCTTTTAGTATCAAGTTGACTGGAATTGTTCAAGCAAATACTGGGAGCGCTTTTACTGGGAGCGCGGACGTCCCCGTCCGCAACGCGACGCAGTCG
>DATIBJ010000111.1:0-6126 GCA_035457565.1 Pyrinomonadaceae bacterium
GAAGTTCGCGACCTGCTGATGTGGTGCTATGACGATCTCGTAAAAGTGATGCCGCAGGCGTTCGTTGTTGGTGAGGAAGAGCAACAGCGGGAAGGCATCATTATCAACTCATTGTTGGCCCAGATACCCGACGTCGGGCGGGTGACGGTCGAGAAGCTTTATCGTGCCGGCTTGACGTCGCTCGATACGTTGTATCTGGCGAGACGAGAGGAATTGGCAGTCGCTACAGGTATTTCAGTCGAATTGAGCGAACGCATCTGCGCGAAGTTCCAGGCGTATCGGGCGGGTCTCGAGGCTAGTAACAGAGATGTTAAGGATGTGGGCCAACGCGGTCGGCTGGGGGAATTCGTTGCCGAACTTAAGCGCCAGCACGAGGGATTTGTGCGTGCTTCAGAAGATACAAGTCTTTCAGATCAGAAGAGAGACTACCGAGAACAGCGACAGGCATGCTTGCTTTGGATCAACGTACTGCTCGCGGAAGTAGGTGAACTCGACTTAGTAAACGAACTGCAAAAGATGTCGTTTGAACGGCGAATCCAGCGACTCGAAGAGTATCTGGCAGGCAATTCGGCATCGTAAGTCCGTTTCAGTTAACGCTGAGAGGTAAAGAAGATGGCAGATTATTCAAGAGAGGCAGTGTTAGACAGGAGTAAGAATGGCGAGAGCCTCGAGCGTGCTGACTTGCGCGATGTTGTTCTGAGTCAGGCGGATCTCGAAAGCGCGAATCTGCGCCGTGCGGATCTCGAGGGCGTTAACTTCGAAGAGGCGAACTTGCGTAACGCCAACCTCTCGAATGCGAACCTTCGCGACGCATATCTGGCCAATGCTAGTCTGCAGGGCGTCAATCTCCAGAAGGCTGACCTCGAAGGTGCAAACCTGGAAGGCGCGAATTTGCAGAACGCCGATTTGAGCCGCGCGAATCTTGAAGGCGCATCGCTCGAACGCGCGAACCTATCCGGCGCGCGACTCAACTACGCACAGATGGAAGCGGCCAATCTGGGTGGCGCGGTTCTTCAACATGTCCAGCTTGCCAATGCCGATCTGCGCGATGCGTATCTCGGTGGGGCCGACTTTACGGACGCTAACCTCAACGGCGCCGACCTGACGAAAGCCAACTTTGAAGAAGCGAATCTCAGTGGCGCTGATCTCCGCGATGCCAATTTGCACAACGCGAAATTGAACGCGACTGTCATGACCGGCGCGAAGCTTCACGGCTGTGAGCTCGACGTCGAGAACCTCGTTGAAGTGATTGCCGAATGGGTCGACTTTGCAGCGAACGGCAATGGTGAAAGAACTCCGGGTGACACGCTGGCTGAACAATACCAGGCGATGAAGAGTGGCGCCGGTCAGAGTTCCTCAGGTTCGCAAGCAGGCAAGCGCTTCTTTGGTCAAGGCGATGTTCTGCGTAATGCTGCTCTTGAGTTTGGCGACAAGTCGGTTGTCGAAATCGAGAGCCGCTTCGAAAACTGTTCCATCGCTCTCGGAACCGGCGCAGTGCTGAGGCTTGGCAAACACGGTGTGATGCAGGGTTGTCAGGTGGTGGGCTTCGGAGAGATCGACATCCATGGTGAGTTTAAAGAGAACGAAAAAGGTCCAGGAATCGTGGGACCGAAGAGCGTCACTGTTCGTAAAGACGGGATCATGAGTGGTTCGGTGCAACAGCCGCCCACCATGACGGAATTCGCATTCGAGCACGGCTGTGTACTAAGGCTAAAAATTCAGAAGTAACCGAAACTCAAAATCAAAAGGAAGGCATTCATGTCAGACAATAAAACCGCGAAACAGACAGTAGTTGAAAACGGCACCGAGTTTGAGGGTGTAATGCGCTCACAATGTCCTGTTGTCGTCAGTGGAAAGGTGAAGGGCGAGGTATCGGCGCCGGAACTGACATTGACGAACGACGGAAACGTTCAAGGCAAGATTAAAGTGAAACAGTTGAAATCAGAGGGTTCGCTCGGTGGAGAAATTGACGCGGAAAGCGTGGAGCTGTCGGGCAGTATCAGTGACAATACGGTGATCCGTTCCGCCGCATTGCAAGTGAAACTGCAGGAGTCTGGTGGAAACAAGTTACAGGTGAGTTTCGGTAACTGCGAATTGCAAGTTGGCGATCCGTCGAAGAAGTCTAAGTCTGAAACACATAGCAGCGGTAACAAGAAAGAGCATACGGCGCAGGAGCCTGTCGCCGTTAACTAGTTCTCTATGAGAAAGCTCAAACGCTTCCGCAGCTGGATTGCGTTGGTTGCTGCGGCCTCGTGGAATTATCTGCGGCAACCTGGGACCGCTAGATCTGCGCCTGCGGAAGATGGCCCCGTAAACGCAAAAGCCCAAGCTTCAAGTTCAGCGACTGTTGCTGCTGAACAAGCTTCGAGGCCCGCGGCAAAACCGACCGTAGCTCCTGTGGTTGCGGCGATGAAACCAGTTGCAGTTCCTGCGACCGAAACGAAGTCGACGCCGAAACCTGCGGCGACTCCTGCGATCACAGTTGAGTCTCGGCCCGTCGTGAAGAATAACGGCACACCTGCAACGGCAAAGCCTGTTGACGTGCCCACGAAGTTGCCGACGGTTAAGGTCACTGTTGACGCAGCGCCAGCGAATGGCAACGCTCGGGCAGGGACCATGAACGATCAGTCGGCCCAGCGTCTGGCGCGTGTACTGATCTCAGAGATTAAGTTGTATTACATGAGCAAGATGGAAGGTCAGGATGTCACGGAGTTGCGGAATATCTACGACTTGCTGAAAGATCCCATCGATAAATCGCGACGGCACTATAAGCAACGTCTTGGCGCCGAAGCTTGCGCTTCGATGCCCGACTATTTCCACGGCGAGCTCGTGAGAGCGTTATGTGCTGGTGATGAATCGCGGCTGGGGCCGAACTACCACGCCAACTAAGACAGAATAAGCCGCTGCTTATTTCATCGTCCGGAGACTGAATGTCCGATCATTCGATTCCCGTTAGCCACGATCATGAGGCCGACGGCTTCGTCTGTGACGAATCGTTCATCGAGATCACTCAGCCGGACTTGACGCTCAGTGCGTCCGGTATTTACGTTAACTCCTGCCAATCCACTCCCATCGCGGCCCTTCAGGTCTGTGTAAAAGTACATCCACTGGCCGCGCAAAGCTGCGATTCTTTCTTGATGCCATAAGAATCGCGATAAGCGCTCAAGCTGGTTGGCCGGATCAAGTCGATCGAGCAATCGCTCTTCTACGTTCACTGAACGAGGCCGGCTGCCGATATTTGCTGAGACGCCAGGCCTGGATCCGGCCGTGACACCTCGCAGCCTCGACGCAATGCCAAACTGCTTGAATCGTGAGGCTCCATAGTTTCGTGCAGACGCGGTTGCCAGTGCTTGTAGATTTGAGAAAGACGAGCGTGTCGCCAGTCCAGACCAAGTGAACCCACTTAGTGAACGCGCAATCTGGACGCCGCGAAAAGCCGTCGTAGCTGTACCACCATAACGAAAATAGAGTGAAGCGGCCCGCGCGGCGATAGCTCCGATTGTTCGCAAAAAACCTCGACCCGGAGGGGTGTGACGGACGCGCCACAACTCTCGTCCGGTCCGCTGATCGAAAGCAGCAATTTCATTTTGTCCGCCGATAACCACATCGCCGCGTTCATTCAGCAAGCCGAACGACGCGCGCTCGATTCGGTGAGACACCTTTGCTGCGCGCTTTCCTGTGGAAGTATCGACGAGGATCAAGTCGTCGCGATCGGCAACGGCGAGCACGTTTGCGTTGGGCACGAGTAGGTTTGTGATCCCTTTGTCAGCGCCTTTGTAACGCCACAGCACCTTTCCATTGCGCGCATCGATAGCACTTACGCCGTAAGGACCTTTGTCATCTATCTCGCCATCCTTCAGCTTGGTAAACTGGCCGCCGGTTCGGACGTACAACACGTCGCGCACGAGTATTAACTCGGGCGTCGCTCCGAGATCCTTTGCTTCCCACACAGTGTCGCCCGTGGCACGTGAAATCGCGCGAACATGGCCACGACCGGAAGTAAAAATCAACTCCTGAGCAAAGATTGGTTCGGCCTCCGTTAACGCGAGGCCTTCTTCATTGACGCGATAACGTTCGCGCAATCGTTGCTTGCCTGTGCGTGCGTCAAATGAAGTAATGCCGTCGTAGAAAAGGAAAAGACGGCCGTCGACAAATACCGGCGGATAGTAGTTGTCGAACGTGTATTCAACTTCTTTTCCTGAATCTTCCGGCCAGCGCGTCGGCATCATTTCGACCTCGCCGGCTTCCTGTTTCCAGAGCTCATCGCCTGTTGCGAGATCAAGGACGTGGATGAGCGGCCGCTTCTTGAAGCCTTCACGGGCGCGCTCTTTCGCATCTTTCGCTAAAACGACGGCCAGCAGATTGTTATCGGGTTCGACAGCGACCTGCATTACCGCCCCTTTGATCTTGTCGCTGCGCCAGATCGTGTCGCCGTTTAGAATATCCACGGCTTCGACGCGAGTGTTCGATCCTTTCTGATAACTCAGTAGCAGTAGATCCGTTCCGGGTACCGGAGCGACATCCGTTTCGTCGAGTGAGGCATCCTTGCGACGCCACAAGATGTCGCCGGTGGATCCGTCGAGGCCGTAAACGGATTTCTCTGTGCCGGCTATTAACACGCCCATCTCAGTCGGTTGATAAAAGCGAACGTCTTTATCGAGTTTGGTTGTCCAAGTTGTCTGGGCGATTGAGGGGGCTGATGTAATGAACAGAAGAACAATTGAAACAGCGGCAGCGCGTCGGTACTTCATAGTGTCAGGATAGCTCAATTTAGTGAGCAACAGTCAGTACCGAAACGCGGTAGCGAGTCTACGATAAACTTTTAGTTTGTCGTCGACGTTCGGCGAGACTCAAGTTGCACCGGAGGCAGCTGCCTCGGTAGTCATCGACAAACTTAAAAGTTTACCGAACATCGGCACTGATGACTGTTCCTCACTAAATCGCCGCTCCTCTCGGTCAGTAATTCTGGCTGACCGAATAATCTGATATGCTTTGGCGGCCGCCAGGCTGTTTTGCCGATGACTTTCACACGGACAGTTGCTTTTCGATTTCGCCTCTTGCTGTTAGTACTGCTAACGACAGCGGCGGTTGTGTCCGCGCAGTCAGTTGATCCAACTACGCCCACGCCGATTCATAAGGACAATCTGCTTGGACGAATTCCTGCTCGCGATTTGGGTGATGCCAGGTTAACAAATCACTACTACGCCTTTCGTGGTACGCCGGGCGATTTATTAATCACGATCCAAAGCAGGAATCTGAACGGCGACATCGACGTGTTTACCGCAGGCACACTGCGTCCGTTACTGAAACTAACTCTCTACGCAGAAAGCACAGCACCGATTACGAAGGGAATCTATTTAAGGAAGACTGAAGATCTGGTTTTGCGAGTGCAGGCGCGAAGTCCGAACGACGAAGAGGGCACTTATCAGTTCGTTTTTGGCGGATCGTTTCAACCCATTGAGGGCTCGGATGTAGCAGAGACCGAAACGCCTGGCACGCCCTCAACAGGAACCAGGCCTGGAGGTGGTAGACGCGCATCTTCTGTCGGCGCGCGAATTGACGAACCACCGCCGCCGCTTACCGACGTAGCGACTGTTCCGGCACTCCCAGATCCGACACCGACACCAAGTCCGGTTGAAACACCGAAACCTGCAGTGACTGAAACACCAACTGCAGTTGCACCTGAGAGGCCTGCTCCGCGGACGGCACGCAATCGCCCGCCAGCCAGAACAACACCCAGAACGACACCAACAACACGCCGAACCACAACAACACCAAAGCCGACAGAAACTCCGGTTGAGACATCGAAGAGGGAAGAGCCGGCTGATAGCGCCGCCGAACCGAAGGCCAAACCTCCTTCGCGTACGACATCAAGGCGAACGACAAAGACCACTGCGGCAACTCCGTCAGCAGAGCCCAAGACTGAACCGGCGACCGAAGCTAAACCGGAAGCAGAGAGTGGACCTCGACTGATCATTGAGACCAACGATGGCACGTTAATCAACAGATCGATGAGTGGTGTCAGACGGGTGACGGTCGAAAACGGAGTCGTACTTGTGATTGCGAAGAACGGTAAGATTGATCGTATTCTGCTGGCAAACGTGGTGAAGATGTCGATCGAGCCTT
>DATIBJ010000112.1:0-48722 GCA_035457565.1 Pyrinomonadaceae bacterium
GTTTTGCTGTGTGACATCAACATGCCGCGTATCGACGGCATGGAGCTCTTGCGTCGTGTGCATCAACGGCCAAACCCGCCTGAAGTGATCATGTTGACGGGCCAGGCGACGGTTGAAACTGCCGTCGAAGCGATGAAGCTCGGCGCTTACGATTACCTCACCAAGCCCTATCGAATTACGGAACTTGATGTACGCGTGAAGCAGGCAGCCGACAAGCGGCGCTTGCGCGTAGCGAACCTTCGTTTGCGCGAACAGTTGGCGCGGCAATCGGCACTACCTGAAATCGTGTCGGTTTCGGAGGCGATGAAGGAAGCTGTCAGGCTGATTGAAAGAGTGGCGCCCTCAGAAGCTTCGGTTTTGATTACCGGAGAATCAGGAACAGGAAAAGAGCTGGTCGCTCACGCTATTCATCGATTATCCGCGCGTTCAGATTCTTCGTTTGTCGATCTCAACTGCGCTGCCTTCCAGGAATCGTTGCTGGAATCAGAACTGTTCGGTTATGAAGCCGGAGCGTTTTCTGGCGCTAAAGGACGGAAGTTGGGATTGATCGAGTTGGCTGATGCCGGAACTCTGTTTCTCGACGAAGTTACCGAGTTGCCGGCTCAATTACAGGCCAAGTTATTGCGCGCAATTGAGACGCGGACTTTCTTCCGCGTAGGTGGCGTTCGCAAGGTTGAGGTGAACGTGCGAATAGTTGCCGCCACTAATCGCAATCTCGATACAGTTGTCAACGACGGTTCCTTTCGATCCGATCTCTTGTATCGCATCAATGGTTTCCAGATTAATCTCGCGCCGCTCCGTGAACGACCGGAAGATATAGAACCGTTGTCGAAGTTCTTATTGAAGCACGTCGGAGGTACCGTTCAACCTGAACTCACTGACGAAGCGCTCTCAGCGTTGCGCACATACGGTTGGCCCGGGAACGTCCGACAGTTGAAGAACTGTCTCGAGCGCGCAGTAATCCTTTCCAACAACGGTCGCATCACGCTTTCGGAACTGCCACCTGAAGTTCTTCGTCCCGCCCCTGTGTTGACGCCTACCGGAGTTGTACAGCCAGCACCGGGAATTGAGGGAGTAGCTCCAACTCCCGTCGGTGCGCCTGGTTCGCTGCGTGAGGTTGAGCGACAACAGATTCTCGCTGCGTTGGAACAAACGGGATGGCATCGTGGCAAGACTGCCGAAATTCTGGGGATCTCTCCTTCGACGCTGTACCGTCGCCTTCGTGATTACGATCTAGAACGACGCCGCTAACGGCTCTGCACAACAAGTCCGGAATCCCACCGACGGCAGTCGGTGGATGCTTAATGCTTAGCCTACAAACTCAAACTCGTTCTCGGGCGCAAATCCCACCGACGAGTCGGTGGATTGTTCAGACATTGTCAAATGAGTCGATGTGGTTGCTGGCAATTCTTAAGTGCTTGACGAAATGAGAGTGTTGCTGTGAAGGTCGAGTATGAAGCATCCACCGACGCAGTCGGTGGGATTCTGTTAACAACGGGGCAGAGCTCAGTAGGTAGATATGAAGCATCCACCGACTGCGTCGGTGATTCTCTCAAGAATTGGGCATGAGCATTGAAATGAAAAACCGACGCGACTAGACGCGCCGGTTTTTCGTCGGGGCTGCGTTTAATGCGTGGCTAATCCAGGGGAGACGCACTGAAACAGAGTTCCGATAGACCTGGATCAGAAGAACAGAAGTACGAGAAGCTTGACTACGAGATTGTCGGGAGTACGGACCGGGTTCACCAGCTAAGACGAGCCTTTGAAGCACGCATGGCAAATTGAAGGCCAGCGGCGTTTGCTGGAAAAACCTGGGATTCGGCCGGAGCATGATCCGAAGAAGTCCAAAACTTGGACGCGGATTCCAGACTTCGGACATTACAGGCGTTGCGCCAAGAGTGATTGGCGAATTGAGTCGGGGATAGAAACACTAGCTTGCCTGCCGAGTTCCATCGCGACCACAACCTGTCTGACTTCCGCACAAACAATACCCTCATTGTTCTTCACTATGTAAGACAGCGACAACGACTTGTTTCCAACATCCGAGACCCTGATCTCGACATTGATCACGTCGCCGTAGCGCACAGGCGCTTTGAACTCTGCATCAATTCTCGCCGTCGGAAATCCCAGTTGCTGATCGCCAACGAGTTCACTGTACGAAACTCCGCAAACTTCTTGGAAGAATCGCTCCATGGCAATGTGGCAGTAATGAAAGATGTTTGGGAAATAGACCAGCCCAGCAGGATCAGTATCGCCGAAGTTGACGGTGAGTGGAGTCGAAAACGACATGCCGGGTTATGACGACGAGCCTTTCAGACTCTTCCTGTCGATCTTTCCACGATCGTTCTTTGGCAGCGAGGCGACGAATTCAATCCAACGCGGGTACTTGTAGATGGCTAAGTGCGACTTTACGAACTCCTTCAGATCATCCGCTCTGGCATCGCCTGCAGAGGAGCCTTCGCGAAGGACCACGAATGCCTTTGGTTTAACTAGTCCTTCTGCTGATTCATGACCAATCACCGCGCACTCAACGACCTCCGGATGTTGCAAAAGGCAATTCTCGATCTCTGAAGGTGCAACAAAGATCCCGCCGACTTTCAGCATGTCGTCGGTCCTGCCGTGATACCAGTAGTAACCATCCGGATCAACGTGAAACTGGTCGCCGGTCGTGCACCAATCTCCCGCGAAAGTCTCTTTCGACTTTTCATGAGCGTTCCAGTAACAGAGTGCGGCTGAGTCGCCTTTGATCTTGAGCGTCCCCATTTCGCCGGTTGGCACTTGGTTGCCGTCGCCATCCACTATTCGTGCCTCATAACCTTCAACGACGCGCCCAAGACTTCCCGCCTTTACGTCATCTGGTCGATTGGTAATGTAGATATGGAACATTTCGGCCGAGCCAATGCCATCGCAAATCTGAACGCCAAATTTATTCATCCAGCGCTCGTAAAGTTCAACAGGCAACGCTTCGCCGGCCGAATAGCAAAAGCGCAGACTCGAAAGATCGTCCGGCGCGGCGTCGTTAACATTCAACATCGCATTGATCATCGTGGGCACCGTCGTGAGGATCGTTGGTCGATACCGTTTGATGACTTCAAACATTTTTTCTGGGGTGGCACGTTCGGCAAACAACGCAGTCGCGCCGCCTACGGCAAATGGAAAAAGCAGATTCGTACCGGTAGCGTAGCCAAAGAAAAGCTTTGGTACAGACACGGTGATGTCATGTTGGTGAACACCCATCGTGGCCTTCGCGAAGACTTCTGTGTTGAAAGGAAGATCATGTTGAAGGTGGACTGCGCCTTTCGGGTGTCCAGTTGATCCAGAAGTGAAGAGCCAGATTGCAATGTCGTCGCGATGTGTATCCGCCGGTGTGCATTCATCTTCAGCAGCGGCAGACGCTTCGCCGAAATTAATCCAACGAACCTTCGCATTGCTTACGGGAAGTTCGTCTGTTTGAGTTCGGCCCACAACGAGCACGACTTTCAAATACCTTGACCGTGCGGCAGCCGCAGAGAACGTCTCCAAACAGAGTTGATGCACGATGGCGACGGAGGCACGCGTGTAATCCAGGTAGTATTCGTAATCGGTGGCCGGCAGTAGCGGATTCACCATCGTGATCACCGCTCCGATACGGGCCGCGCCGAACCACGCGGCAACAAACTCCGGACAATCTGGCAGAACAAAAAGAACGCGCTCCTCCATTCTTATTTCGCAGGAGCGCAGCACATTGCCCGCTTTGTTTGCGAGCACCGCGGTTTGGCCGTAGGTCCACGAACGATCTTCAAAGTAGAGACAGGTTTTGTTTTCACGTCCTTCCTCCAGGTTGTGGAAGAGGAAGTAGTCAGACATGTTGAAGCGCTCAGGAAACATCGTTTAAGGATCGGAGGGTTATTTCTTGCGACGGTCAGAAGCAAAGACGGTTTCTATAAACTTGCGCAGTCGTGCTTCGCCTTCCCCGGTTGCCGAATTGAACTTCAGCGCGAAACCGATGTCGTAAGCGGCATCAACGACTTCACCCCACAATTGGATTAGCTCCTGGTTTGGCAGCTCGATTTCAATCCAAATCAACTCCTTGAGATCAACTGCGCCGCCGCTCAATACGAAGCAGCCCTTCTCGCTGAGATCCGTGATTTCTGCGACCTCTTGATGTATTGCTCCTTCCCAACGCGCACGTAGTTTGACTCTTACGCGAGGAGCTTTTCGTCTTTCGTTTATCATGTTTGCAATTCAATGCAGAGGCACTCGGAGACGCCGCCTTGTTGATGACCCTTATTCGTTTTTTATCAGTGAAGCGTTAACGACGCGCAAACGGGCATCCATCCTGGCCGTGCCTTACGTCGAGATGAGTGCGTGCCTCCCACAGTTCAGGAAAGAACTTCTTGTCCAACGTAGTCTTCAGGTATCCGATCCCTTCCGAGCCGCCAGTACCTCGTTTTGCGCCGACCATTCGTTCGACCATTTTGATGTGGTGCGATCGCCACAATGAAAAATACTCGTCGTGTTCAAGTAACGCTTCTGTGACCTGAAACTCTTCGTAGCGATCTTCGAAGTGCGTCAAGATTTCGAGCACGGCCAGTGTCCGTGCTTCGTACGACGACTTTTGATCGCCACTGCCGGGATTCGCTTCGACCTGTGGCGCAATCAATCCGCGCCGGCCGAGAGCAGCAAAGAACGCTTCTGATAACGAAGGAGAATCCATTCGCTTTTGCAGACGCGACAATGCAAAAGGATCGTCGCGAAACTCAGTGAGAATTGATTCGTCCTTCAGACCCGAAATAAACTCAATCTCGCGAAACTGCATCGATTGAAAGCCGCTGGCGGGGTTAAGTTGATCGCGAAATCCGAGAAAGCTAATCGGCGTCATCGTCTCAAGGATGTGAATCTGCGTGACCAGCAGTTTCTCAATCTCCACCACTCGCTCGATGGCTCGCGCGGCAGCAGGCAAGCGATCCTCAGTCAGCAACACTATCGCTGCGTCAAGCTCGTGAAGTATTTGCTTAAACCATAGCTCGTAGGCCTGATGAACGGTAATAAAAAGTAGTTCGTCGTGATGGGTAGGATCCGACAGACAATCCTGAAGATTAATCAGATCCTGGACGCGTAAGTATTTGTTGTATGACAGGGGAGCGTTGTCGCCGTAGGGTATGGACATTTGTTTAGCGGTTAGAACGCAGCTCCTGCTATTTCATGATCCTCGAACGCCCGAGCGTCTGTGATCTTCTTCATCTCTTCAATAATTAACTCAAGTTCGCGGTCGGTTGTGTAGAAGTGTGGCGAGATGCGAATTCCGGCGCCGGGTCGAAAGTCGATGATGAATTCACGGCGAACCAACTCTTTCGCCATCGCCGCAGCGTGTTCGTGCGCGACCGTAATAGTTCCCCCACGCCGTGCGGGATCTCTTGGACTTGTAACTGCAAACCCGGCTTCCTCAGCGAGTCGGATCAGATATTCAGTTTGCTTGACGCTCTTCGCGCGAATTTTCTCGACGCCAATCTCGTTGATGATCGCGTATCCCGCCTTCGCTGCGAACAGCGCGGGAATACTCGGTGAGCCGTGTAGAAACCTCGTCACGTTGGGCGCGTAACGAAGTTTTGTATCAAAGGCAAAAGGATTCTCGTGGGCCATCCATCCAGTCGTCTTCGGCTGAAGTGTTTGCTGTAGATCGGGACGAATATACAGATAGCCGGCCCCTGGTCCACCGCACAGCCATTTCACCGAACCACCTGTCGCGAAATCAGCATTCAACTCTTTCACGCTGAAAGGTACGGTACCGGCTGACTGATAAGTATCAAGCACAACCATGGCGCCGACTTCGTGTGCTTTATCGATGATTGCTTTGGCGTCTTGAAGAAAAGCGCTTTTGAAGAGCACGTGAGAGAAGGGGACCAGCAACGTTGTTTCATCAATCGCATCGAGCATGCGCTCGAGTGGAACTGTCATTCCGTCTTCAGACTTGACGGATTCGATGCGTAGCTTTCCTGATCGCGCATGCGCCTCGTAGACGTACATCACTGAGGGAAAGTTCAGTTCGGAGTAAACGATCTTGTTTCTTTCGGGCGTGGGTTCAAAACACGACAGGATGAGCGACTGACAAATCGAAACATTCTGATGCATGACCACCGAACCGGGATCCGCACCGATGATGCGTGCGATCTCGTTTCCAATGGTGACCGGCATATCCCACCAACCCTCGGCCCACGCGCGAACTCCCCGCGTAGCCCAAGTGTCGGCATATTCATGAAGCTGTTCGTAAGTGGCTTTCGGCATCGCGCCGAGACTATGAGAGATCAGGTAAACGGTCTTCTCTAGAATCGGGAACTCGCTACGCCACTTCAGTAACTCGTCGGTCAAAAAAATTCTCCTTGCATGGTGTCAATCTACTGTAACACAGGTGTTCGTTAAGCTTCAGCTTGTCGGTTTTTGGTACCGAGCTTTGCGCAATCTCGGCGTCTTCCGCGTAGCAGCCGAATCGAATGCTGCTTCCGTAGTTGCGGTTCTCTGCTGCGATCTATCTGCCGAGGAACTGCCAACCACAGAGACACAGAAAGCACAGAGGTTGCACAGAGAGTTCGAGTGACTGTTAGGTTCTGATTGTCGAGCGAAGTAAAGTTTCCCGAACGTGCTAAAGTTATCCCAATCAGACTATGTGGAAGTTTACTAATCCGATCCGTCACGAAATACCAAAGACTATCTGGCCGTCAGCCGACGAAGCGAAACACTCTTTACTGTACAGTCCGATCAAGATCGATTCGCTGACCGCAACGAGTCGGACATGGGTTCCTGCAATGGTTCCCTGGCGCGCAACCGATGATGGATTTGTGACGAAAGAAAATCTCGACTGGTATCGACGGTTTGCCGAAGGCAAACCCGGCGTTCTAGTCGTCGAGGCTACCGGTGTTCGCGACATTCCGAGCGGACCTCTAATGCGTATCGGCGATGACCGGTTTATTCCCGGTTTACGACAACTTGTCGAGGTCGTTCGCGATGCAAGCGATGGTGAGACTCTGCTCTTCATTCAGATCATCGACTTTCTTGCGGTCAAACGCCGACCGGAAAGAGATAAGTACTTTGATCGATTTCTGAAAGTAGACAAACGGCTTAGAGACGCGATCGCAAAGCACTCAAGTGACGAGGTCTGGCTAGAGAAATCTGATTCCGAGATTCGTGATTTTTTGAAAGGTGCAAGTGACGATGAGCTCGATCAACTTCTTACTGAACGACAGCTCGAAGCGCTGAGATTTGGTTATCGCGAGCACGTTACGGACATGGATCTCCCTCACGTTAAGAATTTACCCAACGAACTTCCGGAGATCTTTGCCACAGCAGCGGGTCGGGCACGCGAGGCCGGCTTTCACGGCGTCGAGTTGCACTATGCTCACGCCTACACGATGGCGGGATTCTTGAGCGCCTTGAACGATCGCGTAGATGGCTACGGCGGTCCACGAGAGAATCGAGTGCGCTTGCCGCTGGAGGTTTATCGCGCGGTTCGCGAGCGTGTGGGAAATGACTATGTCGTGGGCGTGAGATTTCTTGCTGATGAAGTAATTGCCGGCGGAAACCGTTTGGAGGACGCGAAATATTTTGCGATGGAGTTTGCGAAAGCCGGTTTTGATTTCCTCTCACTTTCAAAAGGCGGCAAGTTTGAAGACGCGCAACAGCCGAAGGTGGGGCAAGCCGTCTATCCTTACACTGGCCAGAGTGGTTATGAATGTATGCCGACGGTCTTATCTGATGAAGTTGGACCATTCGGTCGTACTGTCCCTTTGGTAGCGGCGATTAAGCGGACGGTGAACAGCGCCGGTTTCGATACTCCGATTGTCGCAACTGGAGGAATCACTACATTTACGCAGGCAGAAGAGATTCTCAGACGTGGAGATGCCGACATCGTCGGCATGGCGAGGCAGGCCTTAGCGGATCCGGATTGGTTCGTGAAGGTTAAGCTAGGTCGCGGCGATGAAGTTCGGCGTTGCACGTATACGAATTACTGCGAAGCGCTGGACCAGGCTCATCGACCGGTTACGTGCAAGCTCTGGGATCGGGTTGATCTTGATGAACCTGGAGCAGCGACTGTTGATGAAGGACGGCGGCGACTGTTAGCTCCTGGTTGGCGATCGTAGGGAGCAATCCAGCCGTATCCAAGATAGCCTACCTTTCGTTGCGGCTAGCCGCTCTTGATAGTCGGCGTAATCTGCCGGTGCTCTCCTACACTCTTTCCTCGTAGTTCCGAATAAACTCCGGATCTCTTTGCTGGAGATCCTCATAACTCACGCGGCCACTGCGCATCATAAGACTAAACGCTAACTCAACCGGCCGCATGTGCATGTAGTCTCGCGCGTTCTCGAACCACGTCATACTTTCGAACGCCGCCGCCTGATAGTCCTCAATAACCGGTCGTCTGGTAGTTTCGAATTCGCTCAGCGCATCCCTTACCGAGTCTGCTTCTTTCAAGCACCTGGCGAGCGCAATCGCATCCTCCAGC
Source organism: Pyrinomonadaceae bacterium (assembly GCA_035457565.1). Taxonomy (GTDB): domain Bacteria; phylum Acidobacteriota; class Blastocatellia; order Pyrinomonadales; family Pyrinomonadaceae; genus PSRF01. Next base: position 8,477 of record DATIBJ010000112.1, read on the forward strand.
GCAAGCTTGGTTCCTGATCCAATCGAAAAATGTGCTGTGTGTAATGCATCGCCCAGCATCACAGCGTTGTCAAAGAACCAACGCGTGTTCTTCACGAGTAGAAACTGTATCCACTTGGAGTTGTTAGTTAAGAGCGGTCGGTCGTTCAGGTCTGGTCTGAAGACACCGGCGAGGTACGCGCGAGTTTGTTCGTCATCGAGTTGGTCGAAACGCGCGTTCGTCCAAGTCAATGGATCACACTCGACAATGAAGGTACTGGTTGTGTCGTTGAACTTGTAAGAGTGTGCCGCAAAGACACCGGCATCGTTCTCGCGGAACGTCAATGTTAGCCCATGGAACAGCTGATTAGTGCCATACCAAATGTAACGGTTCGGCCGCACATCGAGTCGCGGGCCAAACTGGCTCTCGTAATGCCTTCTGACGGTGCTGTTAACTCCGTCGGCAGCAACTAGAAGATCTGCCTTGGCGCGCAGAGCCTCGACATCGTTAATCTCGGAATAAAAGTGAACAGGCACGCCGAGCTGTGCCGCCCGCGCTTGTAGAATCTTGAGTAGCCGAATGCGTGCAATACCTGAAAAACTATTGCCGTGGATGGAAATCCTGTCAGGGCCGTGAACGACATCGACATTATCCCAGGCCTGAAAGCTCTTAGTTATTTCGCCGTGTGAATCGGTATCAGCCTCGCGCAGGTTAGCGAGCGTCTTTCCGGAAAAAACGACACCCCAACCAAACGTGTCATCGGGTCCGTTGCGTTCGTAAACGGTGATGTCATGCGAAGCGTCTGCCTTCTTCATGAGGATTGCCAGATACAATCCAGCAGGCCCACCACCGATAATGTTGATTCTCATCTAGCGTTTGATTCTAAACATTTCGGATTTGGGATTTCGGAATTCGGATTTTGAGGTGCGGAAACAGCTCGGTCATCTGAACGGTTTACTTCCAGAGAACGAAATCCGAAATCCAAATTCCCAAATCCGAAATCGAGTTTCATTCCTTCATCAACTGCCCAGCGATGACCAACCTTTGAATTTCCGAAGTACCTTCGTAGATTCGTAGTGCACGAATCTCACGATAAAGACGTTCGACTACGCTCCCCCGCACCAAACCTGTGCCGCCGTGGATCTGGACTGCGTTGTCGATAATCCGTCCGGCTGCTTCTGTGGCAAACAATTTCGCTTCACTGGCCGCCCGTTTTACTGCCTTCCCGCCAGTATCTCTCAGGTAAGCCGCGCGATAGACCAACAGTCGGGCTGCGTCGAGTTCAGTAACCATGTCGGCCAATTTCCCCTGAATCAGCTGGTGCTCGGCCAGCAGTTTGCCAAATTGCTTCCGCGTTGAGGCGTAACGCACTGCTTCATCAAGTGCGCGCCGCGCCATGCCGCAAGCCGCGGCTCCAACACTTGGCCGAAACAAGTCGAGCGTCTCCATTGCTAAACCAAAACCATCGCCTTCATTGCCAACCATATCTTCCATGGGGACGCGGCAATTCTTGAATTCGATTTCGCCGATTGGGTGCGGCGACATCAGCGATGTACGTTCGACTACCGAAAATCCCTCCATGCGCGAACTCACCACGAAGGCCGAAATCGCCGCCCGACCGCCATCTTGCGTACCTGTGCGAGCGAAGACGGTATAGAAATCCGCGATGCCCGCATTCGAGATAAATCTCTTTCGACCGTTGATGACGTAAGCATCACCATCGCGCTGCGCTGTTGTTTGAATCGCCGCCACGTCGGAGCCCGCCTCGGGTTCAGTTAAGGCAAACGCTGCGATCGCTTTGCCCTGGGCGGCTCGGCTCAACCAGAAGTCGCGTACATGCTCGGGCGCTGCGCGGCTGATCGCATACGTGCCGAGTCCCTGCATTACAAACGCAAGATCGGCGAGCGCAGACGAGTAGGCCAGTCCTTCACGAATGACACAAACGGCGCGGAGATTTATTTCCGACTCCTTTGCAACTGCGTATTCCAATAGACCGACCTGAGCAAGCGCACTAACGAATTGACGCGACCGTTCTTCAACATCGAGCTCCTCTATCGCATACGGCTCGATCTCGAGTTCCGCAAACTTGGAAACAACTTGCGCGATTGTCCGGTGTTCAGCTGCGAAGAAGGGAAGTTCGGCGATTAATTGGTCCATATCGCGTGGGATTTACTCAAAGTTCGGTTCACGCTTCGCCACAAAAGCGTCGTAGGCTTCCCGATAATCGGGATGTTGCATGCAAATCACCTGGGCTTGGGCTTCGCATTCGAGCGCGGCTTCAAGGTTCATGTTCAATTCACGATTCAGCATCTCCTTCGTCTTTGCCAAGGCGAAAGCGGGACCTTTGGCGAGGCGTTCTGCCAGACTCTGTGTTGTCGACACCAATTCAGTTACTGATGACACGACCTGATTGTATAGACCGATCCGTTCGGCTTCGTGCGCTGAAATAAAATCGCCCGTGTAAAGTAGTTCTGTCGCTTTGGCCAATCCAACGACGCGGGGAAGCAAGTAAGCGGCTCCCATGTCCGCTCCTGACAGCCCTACCTTCACAAACAGAAAAGCAATGCGGGCATCTTCCGTCGCAATTCGAATGTCGGAAGCCAAAGCAATGCATGCGCCTGCGCCTGCAGTCGTACCGTTCAAACTCGCAATCACAGGCTTTGGCAACAAACGGACGTTGCGAACGAGATCGCAGGTCATCCTTGTAAACTCGAGCAGTCCTTCAACATCTCTGGAAAACAACTCGCCGATGATGTCTTTAACGTCGCCACCTGAACAGAACGCTCGACCGGCGCCTGTGATAACAACCACACGAACACTGTTTTCATTTTGTAGTGCTGCGAAGGTGTCTGTTAGTTCTCGGTAGACTTCGAACGTCAGCGCATTCAATCGCTCTGGACGGTTGAGAGTGATTGTGGCGATCCCGGTTTCGCTTTGTTCGTAGGTAAAGGTTGAAGGAATCTTCATTGGTTAGATGGCATGTTCGATAAACTTTTAGTTTGTCGTAGATTCGCATTCACTCAACATTGAGAGAAAGCTGATCTTGACGACAAACTAAAAAGTTTATCGAACATCTTCTAGTTATCGCCCTCCTCTACGATCTTCACAGCCGCCGGCAGTGGCCCCGACATCAGGATCTGTGCCAGATCCTCTGCGGCTTGTTTTGTAAAATGCCCGTTAATCATCCCATTGTCGAAGATTTGTCCTTTGATGAAGGCGATTGACTTCACTTCATCGTTTAAGACTACACCGAGGTACTGGTTGATGTTTGCCACTGTCCATGCGCCGAATTTCTTTGCCGCTTCCGGTTTGAGTGTAAACATTATTTCGTAAACGTCATCTCCGCGCATCGGTAAAGGCGAAGCGTTTCTAACATCCCTGCCGTCTACGATCGGCGGGTGCTCAACGACTACCCAACGGACCTCATTATCAGCGGAAGGGCGAGGCGAGACTGTGTAAGGTAAGACTTTGCGATCCTGTGCCGGTGCGATTGTTGACTTCGCTTCGGCTTCGGTTTTGTAGCTCTGAACTGGAGCTGGCGATGCCTCGCTAACAACGTGAACCAATTGCAGCAAACCGCGTGCGGCTATGAAATTCTTGAACCGTTCCCGATCTGTGACTGTAGGCAAATCCACCTGAACTCGACCCCTACTCGGCGCGCCAACGACCTCCACCTTAAATCCGATCACGCCCAAGTGATTGAGTCGGTTGTTCAGCACCTCAACCGTTTCAACTGTGGCGGCTTCACGATTTGGTGCCGCCGGATCCAACTCGAGAACTAGATGCCATTTGTAAGTCGCACGTGGGCGAAGTAATCCGCAAGCAAGGAGCGGCATGATGAGGAGAATAATCGCGAATGGTGCGACCAGTTTGTTTTGCATGCGGATATCGGCAATTACTCGTTTAGCAAGGCCATACCTTCGATTTCAACTTTGGCCGCGTCCTCCAATAAACCTTTGACCTCGACAAGCACCATCGCTGGAAAGTGTTTGCCCATGTGTGCACGGTAGCGCTCACCAACTTCTCTTGTTCTTGCACGATACTCATCTAAAGCGGTGACGTAGATGATCAATCGCACCACATCCGCTGCGGCGCCGCCTGCTTCAGTTACAACGGTGACGAAGTTGGCAAGCGCTTGATCAAACTGTTCGACGAAGTCGTTGCTGACGATTTGTTGCTCTCGATTCCATGCGACTTGTCCCGACACAAACAATAACTTCCCTGGAATTGAAGTAAGCAGACCGTTCGCATACCCACTCGGCTTGCCGAGAGACTCGGGATTGATGAGTTTGAATGACATCGCGCAACAGGTTAAATCGTCGAATGGTGATTAGCAACTCATTAATGAGGCGCAATGGAAACGAAAAAGGCCGTCGCAGTGGACGGCCTTTTCAAAATATGTTTGCCGGCTGGGCTATTGAATAAGAATCTTATCGAGGCGACCAGAGAGTTGACCGACCAGGTTACCACCTGGGTCAAGTCCGCCAATCGGTTCGCCGACGATGTTACCCTGCTTATCAACAATGACGATGGAGGGAAGTTGATCGATGCCCATCTTCTTCGATACCAGACCGTCGGGATCGCGCAACACTGTTACTTTCAAGCCGTATCTCTGCGCGAAGCTTCGCAATTGGTCGTCGCTCGCATAATTCTTCGACTTCGAATCTTCCGATTCAGTGCTGACCCAGTAAACCACAACGCCGCGGTCGCTGTACTGGTCAGCTAACTTTCTTACACCTTGTAGCTGAGTTTTTGATAGGGGGAGCCAGGAAGCGCCGAACGCCAAAACCACCACTTCGCCACGAAGACTTTCGGAGCTCACTGTCTGCCCGTCGACGGAGCGAAGGGAAAACTGGACCGGCTCAGGCCCCTGTGCGACTACCAGACCAGCGAAGATAATTCCCGATAAACCAGCCAAAAACCGCTTTCGATTGCTGAAGAGCATCGCGTCTCCTTGCCGAACTCCATTCAGTCGGCAACGTCTTAGATGGTCAGGAAGGGGCTTTCGTTGGACTAGTTACCAACTGGAGGAGCCTGCCCGAAAACATCCGCATACAGGCGCGTGTAATCATCCCATGTATCCATGTCGCGGGCAATGTATTCAGACCTGACCGGGACTCTTGTGACCCGGTCAGCTTCTTTCTGAAAAAGTGACTTTAGACCAGAAGCTCCATCGAGGTTTTCGAGCTCTCGACGCCAGCGGAGATCAATTAGAACCGGGTGGCCCCCGCGTCCTTGCCAGGTTGGGATGATCAGTTCCGCGCCTCGTTTCCATTCCTCGATGAGCGTTTCGACGACGCGGGGCGGAACTGCAGGATGATCTACGAGAGCGACTAATGTGGCCGCAGCGAAAGCCGGGAGCTTTTCGACTCCACAACGAATCGATTCGCTCATCTCGCTTGCCGGATCGGAGTTGACAGCAAAGAGTACTGAAGGATCGTTTATGTGTTGGCGGATCGTTTCGGCGTTGTGGCCCAAGACCAGTACGATGGTTTCAACTCCGCCCGTTTTCAAATATTCGATGCATGCTTCGATTACAGATGTCTGGCCGAAAGGTAGGAGCGGCTTGAACGCCCCCATGCGCGCAGAACGACCGGCGGCGAGGAGGATTGCGGCGACGGATTGGTTTTCGGTCTTCGGACTTTGGTCTTTGGGTTGTTCAGTATCGTCCACTGCAGTAATGGCTGCTAAGGGTTTGCCTCAAAAGTCATGTAGCTAGAGTCGGAAGTATTTGGTTCGTGTGATTATGTGGATCGTCCTTTTGTTTGTGGATAAGCGGAACGATCCACGAAATCACACGAACTAGACACGAAACTCGTTACCGCCGAAATGCACTTTGAGACAAGAACGAAAGGCCACTAACCCATTTCCGCGACTTCTCGCAATGCTCGCAACGTGTACTGCCGCGCCATCTGCTTTCGCCATTGATAGACGAAATCGGTGTTATCGAGTGGACGCGCTTTTATGTAAGCAGCCTCAGCCGCGGCGTGTATCTGATCTTCTGTCAGTGCTTTGCCGGCGAGCGTCGCACCAGCTTCGGTGATCTCAACCGGTGAAGGAGCGATCCCGCCAAGAACAACTTTAGCGTTCCTTACTTGTCGTTCGCCGCCACCGTTTTCGTAATGCACACATGCTGCTACGCCGAGCACAGGAAAATCAAAAGCTCCACGTCGCCGAAGTTTTTGATAAGACGCGCGCCAACCGTTTGTTGGAGGCAGTTCGATTGAAACCAGAAGTTCATCGGGGCGCTTGCGAAGGTAATCGATGCCGTCATCGTTGTAGAGTCCGGCGGCGTCAATAACGCGTTCGCCTAACGTTGAGGCGAACTTTAGTTTTGCTCCGATCGCTACCATCACCGGAACGAGATCTGACGACTGCACAGCCCAGCACTTTGAACTACCAGGTGCGACCCAACAGATGTCGCCATCCTTCTTCAAACAAAAGTTGATACCCTTACGCCATTCGTAGTTTTGATCGTAGTAGTTACACCGCGTGTCGAGCAGAAGATTCCCGCCAATGGTGCCCATGTTGCGCAGAAGCGGTGTCGATATTGTTCGAGCGGCTTGAGCGACGACGGGATAGTCTCGATTAACAACAGGTTGTTCACAGATGTCAGTAAGGATCACTGACGCTCCGATCTTCATACCGGTGGAGCCGTCGCCGCTTATCTGGTTAAGTTCATTCAGACGCATCACCGAGATGACGGTCTTCGGCATCTGTTGCCGACGTTTCATGTTTGGGTACAGATCGGTGCCGCCGGCGACAAACTGTCCGGCAGGGCCAGCGTCGGCCATGATCTTCACCGCTTCCGCGATTGTCTGCGGAACGCGATATTCGAATTTAGGTAGACGCATCATCGATCGATGGTCTCCCTTTGACTGAATAGATTCATCGTTGCTCGATTTGCGTCCCCAATTCCTCCAAGCGCCGATCAAAATACCGTTGATCAGCTTGTATTTGCAGGAGCGTCTGGTTCAATACGTCCATTTGGCGACCAAACCTTCGCAGCTCGTGTTCCAACGTGTAACGAACGCTTTCAGATTCTGCTTTTATCTCGGAGCGCAAACTTTCGATGCCGGTTTGGAACTCAGAACGGAGATCCGTCCGCAAGCCTTCGATGTCTGTGTGATGCCCAGAGCGCAACTCTGCGATTTCTGTCAGGGCCCGTTCCCAGATCGGCTTTGTGTCGTATTGCCGATCCTCCAGGTTAGTTATTCGGATTTCCATTCGATCAAACCGTTCTTCAAACGACCCTGGTTCATTTAGGTCCTTGGTTCTATCTTCACTCATTACTGCCTTCCTTTCTTTTAGGTGAGGTAATCGAAAGCCAAGGCGGCTTTCAGCTTTTAACTACGCGCGAGCAGCGGACCGAGTTCGCCGATCACGAATGAACAGCCACTTTAGGCAACTCTTTTCCGTCTCCACCCTCCGCGGGCGTCAAAACTCGCAACGGTTCAGGCCAATCGACAACTGGAACCGCTCCGGGACCGAATCGGCCATCACGACCCCGTGCTTTCTCCCGCAGAGCCTTCAAAACTTTCTCAGGCGTGATCGGCACCTCGTCAATGCGAACACCCACAGCGTTGTAAACAGCGTTCGCTACGGCTGGAGGCACTGGCAACAGCGGACCCTGCCCAACCTCTTTCGCTCCGAACGGTCCGTTTGGATCTGGATCCTCGATCAGATACGTCTTGACGTCACACATCTCCATCGTCGTTGGGCTCTTGTACTCCAGCATCGACGGAAACTTGTGAACGACATTTCGATTCGCACGATAGGCCATCTCTTCCATCAGGATCTCGCCGAGTCCCATGTAGACGCTTCCTTCAACCTGGCCCATAACTAACATCGGATTGATCGATTTACCGATGTCGTGTGCGATCCAGATTCGCTCAACAACTACAATTCCTGTGTCGGGATCGACATCAACTTCAGCGACAGCCGCCGAGTAACTATACGCAGGCGATGGACCCACTCCAGCGCCTTTGTACTTTCCGGGCGAACGCGGCGGCGTGTATGAGCCGACGGTACCAATTGTTCCGAACTTAGATTCCGCGAGTATTATCGCCTCAGCGAACGACACTCCGAGTTCTGGATTCTCGACATCAAACGCTCGGCGCTCTGCAAGCCCAATGTTTTCGATTGGAACTCCAAGTTTTTCTGCGACCGCCATCGAGAGTAATTCGCGCGCTCGTTCGGCTGCCTGGATCGCTGCATTGCCGGTCATCAAGGTAACGCGACTTGAGTAGCTTCCGAGATCCACAGGCGTTAGATCAGTGTCAGCAGTCACCACGCGAATATCAAAAGGATCAATACCTAAAACCTCGGCGACGATGTAAGCGAGGATCGAATCGGAACCCTGGCCAATGTCCGTCGATCCACACATCACGCACACCCCGCCCTGGCGATCGAGGCGGAGTTGAACTCCCGACTGCGGCATGTTGTTCCAGTAGATCGGCAGACCAGCACCGCAAATATACGAGCTGCACGCGATGCCGATGCCTTTTCCATGCGGCAGTTTCCGTGAGCTACCATTCCAGCCGGAGAACTTGTTCTTCCAATCCGAACCCTCAGCAACTTTATCGATACACGTTCCGAGACCCATGCTGCCGATGCGAAGGTAATTAGCGGTGACGGTGTTCGGCGCAACCAGATGGCGACGTCGGATCTCAACCGGATCGAGATTGAGTTGTTCAGCGATCTTGTCCAGGTGCACTTCGAGTGCGTAGCGCGGCTGCGGTGTGCCGTGACCTCGTTTCGGACCACACGGAGGCTTATTGGTGAAGGCGCGAAGTCCCTGGAATTTATAGCGCGGCACGTCGTAAGTGACTGTTTGCAGCGCGCCTGTGTAGAAGGTGCTGGCAACGCCGTAGCTTCCGTAGGCACCGCCATCCAAAAATGATTGGAAATGCATTCCCGTGATCGCGCCGTCTTTCTTAACACCCGTTTTGATTTTCATCAGCACAGGATGTCGGCCGCGGTGGCAGTAGAAGACTTCTTCTCGGGTGAGCGTCACTTTAACGGGACGACCGGTGATCATCGCGAGCTTACAAACGGCAACCTCGTGATTAAACGGATCGCTCTTGCCCCCAAAGCCGCCGCCGTTCGGCGTGGCGATTACGCGAATGTGACTCGCAGGCATCTCGAGAACCTGCGCGAGAGCACGATGGACGTAGTGTGGAGTTTGGGTTGAGCTCCAGAGTGTGATCTTGTTGTCTGAATCGTAATGCGCAACTGCCGCATGTTGCTCCATTGGCAGGTGCGTGTTGCCCTCGTAGAAAAACATGTCTTCACGAACGAGATCCGCTTCGGCAAATCCATCTTCAACGGTTCCGAATTCCAGCGATACCTTTTTATGGATGTTACCGCTGTCGCCGTAATCGTGAATGCGAGGCTCATCGATCATTACAGCCTCGTCGATTGAGGAGATTGTGTCGAGCGGCTCATATTCAACTTCGATCAGATTCATCGCATCGAAGGCCACGTCTTCGTCGATGGCGGCCACTGCGGCCACTGGATCGCCGATGAAACGAACCTTGTCGATGCAGAGTGCGTGCTCGTCCTGACTAACAGGAAGAATGCCGTACGACTTCGGCAGGTCCTTACCCGTGATGATTGCAAACACGCCGGGAACAGCCAGCGCTTTCGAGAGATCGATGCTCTTGATTAGCGCGTGGGGAAGGTGACTGCGCAACATTTTGCAGGCCAGCATGCGTGGCAGAACGATGTCGTCAGCAAACTTCGTCTGCCCAACACACTTCGAGCGCGCGTCGACCTTGCGGAAAGGCTTTCCGACGACTTTCAAGTTGGTCGACTTTTTGCTTTTGCTGCTCATCTCACTGACAGGATTACTGGGTTACAGAATTATAAGGTTACAGATTTTGGCTTATGTCTTGTCATCCTGAAATCCTGTTCGGTCGGTTAATCCTGTTCAATCTAACCCATAAACCGCCTCTTTCGGCAGTTCCATCTCTTCGCCGCGCATTTTCGCAGCCGCTAACTCAACTGCTTCATAAATCTTGATGTAACCAGTACAGCGACAAAGATTGCCCGATAGCGCTTCCTGGATCTCTCCTCGCGTCGGGTTCGCATTCTTCTTCAACAATTCCTCGGCAACAAGTAAGAATCCCGGTGAGCAGTAGCCACACTGTGCCGCTCCAGTATCGGCGAAAGTCTGCTGAAGCGGATGCAACTCTGCCCCGTTGGCCATCCCTTCGATGGTCTTTACGTCGCGACCTTCGGCGTCGAGGCCCAACATCAGACACGAAAGGATCGATCTACCATCAACTAGCACTGCGCACGTGCCACACTCGCCCAATTCGCACCCGTGCTTTGTGCCGGTGAGATTCAAGTCCTCGCGCAATACCTCGAGCAAGGTTTTGTGAGGAGAAAATGCGACTTCCGTTACTTCGCCATTTAAACTGAACTTGATATGTACTTTCTGCTTCATCCGCACCGAGTATAAAGGAAACGCTGAACAATACAGAACGGGAGCGTAGCGACCGCATTCAAATGACCTGACGAACAACGCGACTTGAATGCGGTCGCTACGCTCCCGTTCTGTATCTGCTTCAAACTTTTACTGCTGCCGCTTCCTTCTTCTTTGTCTTGTTCAGAATTGTATTATCGATGAGTCTTGTCTTGCCAATGTAGGCCGCAACAGCAATCAAGGTCGCTCGTTCATCAAGTTTGTCGAGTCGCTCCAGAGTTTCCGAATCGGCGACCGTCACGTAATCCAAACGAGCACGCGGCTCGTCTTCTATGGTCGATCTCACCAGGTCCGCCAGTCGACCCGCGCTGCGTTCGCCATCCTTATAAGCATTTTTCGCTGCCTGCAACGCGCGATGGATCACAGTCGCAGCCTGTTGCTCTTCAGCTGTCAAATAAAGATTCCGAGAAGAAATTGCCAGACCCGAGTCTTCCCGAACAGTCGGCAGTATGACGATCTCCGTATCGAAGGCTAGATCTTTCACCAAGCGCCTGATCACAAGAGCCTGCTGCGCGTCCTTTTGTCCGAAGAAAGCAAAATCCGGTCTGACAGTGTTTAGCAGGATCGTTACGACTGTTGCGACACCGCGGAAATGGCCCGGTCGTGACGATCCTTCCAACTGCTCGGATAGACCCTCCACAGTCACATACGACGAAAACCCCTTCGGATACATCTCTTCGACAGTAGGAGCAAAGATGTAGTCAACGTTGTAGTCCGTCAGCAACGCTGTGTCCTTTGTTAAGTCGCGGGGATACTTTTCGAAGTCTTCCCCGGGACCAAATTGCGTCGGATTCACGAACACAGAAACGACGACTACATCACACATTCGGCGCGCTTCACGCACCAGACTCAGATGGCCTTCGTGTAATGCGCCCATCGTCGGAACTAAACCTATAGTCTTATCTTGCTCGCGGCGAATTTTGCGCGCGACCGAACCCATGCGCTGACGTCGGTTAATTAGCTCCATGATTGAGGGTGACTAGGGATTTTTGACGGTGGAGTTCTTCGGTGAAATCTCGATGTTCAATTCTTCTGCCGCTTCAGCCGGAAGCCCATACGACTCGCCGTGCGCTGGATACGTTCCGTTTCGGACGTCATCCGCATAACGCGTCACTGCTTCAGTAATTACTTCACGAAGATTGGCGTAGGGCCGAACAAAGCGTGCTTGTTTGCCGAACGATAGGCCCAACATGTCATGAAGAACCAAGACTTGAATGTCGCAATGTACTCCCGCTCCGATTCCAATAGTAGGTATGCCGATGCTCTCCGTAATCAACTGTGCGATTTCTCGCGGTACGACCTCGAGAACGATCGCAAATGCTCCCGCATCCTCAAGTGCGCGTGCATCATCAAGCAACTGTCGCGCGGCCTTGGCTGTCTTGCCCTGCACCCGATATGCGCCGAGTTGATTGATCGATTGCGGAGTTAAGCCGATATGGCCCATGACGCTGATCTCTTCATCAACCAGTCTCTTTACTAAATGAACTCGTTTATGCCCGCCCTCCAGTTTGATCGCCTCTGCCTCTCCTTCTTTCACCAGCCGCAAAGCATTTCTAACCGCATCGTCGTCGCCTGTATGGAACGTTCCATATGGCATATCCGCCACGAGCAGCGCGCGCTGAACACCCCGACGAACAGCTTTGAGGTGGATCAGAATCTCATCGAGTGTTACCGGAACAGTGTTGCCATAACCGAGAACGACGTTTCCGAGACTGTCGCCTACGAGAATGATGTCGATCCCAGCTTCGTCAACCAGACGCGCAGTTGGATAATCGTATGCTGTTAGACAAACCAGGCGCTCGCCGCGCTGTTTGCTCAAACGCAACGACGGTGCGCTAACCTTTTCCGGACGTTCAGGCTTCAGATAAGGCATGGTTTAGCTCTCTTTACACAATGGGCGTTTTGACAATGACGTTGTCAGGTAGATGGCAGGCTTTGATTGTCCAAGGGGTCGTAACAAGTGCGGCCATTATAACGGCAAAACTCAGGGGTGGAAAAGCAGGGAGCCCCTCCTACAGCCGTGCTATGACCCTGTGTATCGCAATGTACGGTAATTCGCTGTGTTGCGGTCGTGAATCCTGATTTGCGTTGTCAGTGTATGTCTGCGGCCGATTCGTTTACGGTTTCCAGATTTGGACTTCTGATTCGTCCGTCGTCCGTGCTAGCAGTTCGGTAACGGTCTTCTTGAGAACAGGATGGACCAGAGATGGAGCGAGCTCGTTGAGAGGCAGGAGAACGAATCTCCGTGAAGGAATATGAGGGTGAGGCAGTTTTAAATAGTCGGTATTACTTCGCTCATTTCCATAAAACAACAGATCGAGATCAATGGTGCGCGGGCCCCGCGGCACTTCACGAGTCCGTCCGAGCGCGTATTCAATCCGTAATAACCGGGCTAGGAGTTGTTCAGGTCCCGGCAGGCTGGCCAAGTCGAGCTCCGCCACCATGTTTAGAAAATGTGGTTGGTTGGTGTAATCAACGGGTGCTGTCTCGTAGATCCGCGACAGACGGCGTAATCGCAGACCTGCGTCCAACATGCCGCGGATCGCGAGTAATAAGTAGCCCGCGCGGTCGCCTAAATTAGATCCGAGACTGACGTACGCGTGATTCAATCCTTTAGTCCGTTGTCCGTAGTCCGTGGTCCGTTGTCAGTGGTTGTCCGTTACTCAAAGACTTCAAAAGCATTCTATACTGGCCAAGTTCAATCGGATACTAACCACTAACTACGGACAACGGACAACGGACCACTGACAAAACAGATGTCTCAACTGCTGACAATCGTTTGGCTGAAATGGAGGATGCTCCGCAATTCGCTGCGGTCCAAAAAAGCAGTCGCAAATCAAGTAGCGACCATCCTTGGCATGCTGGCGGCGCTTCTGCTCGCCCTTGTCGTTGCCGCCGGTCTTGGTCTTGCTGCGTTCGCACTGACCAAACCGTCAATCGCCAGCATGCTGCAACGCCCCTCGCGAGGAAGAGGCCCCAACGAACGTGTCTCGACTGAGTTCATCTTCTTCTCGATCTACGCGTTCATTTATCTCATGTGGGCAACGATACCACTCAGCATCGGGAGCACCAGACAATTCGACGCTGGCAAACTGTTGCTCTACCCAATCACGCTCCGGAAACTTTTCGCGATCGACTTTGTCAGTGAAGTCGCCAACATTCAGTCGGTATTCGCTATTCCAGCAATCATTGCTATCAGCGTTGGCGCGGGCCTCGGTTCCGGAGAGTTAGCGGCGACATTATTAGCAGCAATTCCCATTGCCTTGTTCGGCATCGCCTTATCAAAATGGTTGTCGACCACAATTGGCTCCGTATTCCGACGGAAGCGTGGTCGCGGAGAAACGATACTCGCGCTCGTCGGAGGACTCGCAGGATTAGCAGGCGCGCTCGGAGGTCAGATTGCGCCGTTGATCGTGAAACATGCAGAAGCGCTGACTATTCTTCGTTGGACACCACCGGGCGCCGCGGCTCTCTTGATCGACTCGCGTTTCAATAAAGATCCCGGGACGTATGGCGCCGCATTTGTGCTCCTTACCGTCCTGTCGTTACTGCTAATCGCTGGCACGTATTGGATTGCCCGTCGCGTCGCGATGGGTCACGAAGGGAAGAGACGGCGACAGGTTCAAACGAGCGCGCATGAGAACGCCTATGTTGGATGGAGTCCTCCACTCATGCCCGACGACATGGCGGCTGTCTTCGAAAAAGAATTGCGTTACGCGTTACGCAATGCGCAGATGCGTATGTTGGCCTTGATGCCGTTGATTCTCATTGTCGTTCGGCTGATGAACACGCGGAGGTTTGGCAGGGGATTCGGCGCACCAGCGGACAACGCCGCGAGTGAGTTTTTGACGTACGCCGGTGGCTTAATCGCGTCAGCCGGAGTCCTCTATGTGTTTCTTTTACTAGCGGGTTTGTCGTGTAACCTGTTTGCGTTTGAGGACGCTGGAATGCGTGCGCTGATCCTTTCGCCGATTCAACGAACGCGAATCCTGATAGGCAAGAACCTGGCAGTCATCACGGTGGCGCTCGTGTTTTCAACAGCGCTTCTGGCTGTGAACGCTATCATCTTCCGCGACATCGGCGCAGGGACGCTTCTTTTCGTCGCGCTCAGTTTCATATGTTTTGCAGCAATCACGTCGGTGCTTGGTAATTGGCTCTCGATCAATTTTCCGAAGCGCATGCAGTATGGCAAACGACAAAACGTATCGGGTGTTGCCGGAGTGCTTCTGATTCCAATGCTGGTTTTGCTCGCTGTACCGCCGCTGGCAGCGACGTTGGTAGGTTACGTCACGGCAAGCATGATTCTTGAATATGCTACACTGGCGGCCATCGCGTTAATTCTAATCGGCATCTATTTTTTTGTGATTAATGCGCAGGGCCGCGCGCTTTCGCGGCGAGAAATACAGATACTTGACTCTATCAAAGAGCCTGATCAATGAAACGGCTCGAATCAGTTGTCATTTAAGATTTGCCATTTGTCATTTTGGAAACCAAAGACCAAGTCCGTGAAGCTAAATGACAAATGAACAATCTCAAATGAGAAATGGTAAATGATTTCGTTCTTTAACGTTGATTCCAGAGACGCTACGAGCGTCCGGGCGGGTCGAGAGCCCCGTCATTACACAAATGGCTCGCAGAAGATTTCGTAGCAACCAGCGGCATGAGCCGGTTACCGAACGTTCCTTTCAGGAATACGTCCTCTCTGCTCCTGCTCCGCAAACCTCTCGCACTGAACTGTTGCGTCTCATCCGCGGCGGCGAAGACACTTTTCTCGAACTCAAAGTCAAACTCTCTAACACTGAAAAGATCGCGCAGGAGATCGTCGCCCTCGCCAACACTGGCGGCGGTGTGATCGTCTTTGGCGTTAACGATCAACTGCGCGTCGAAGGCGTGGACGATCCGGAGCGTGTCCAGGAAGAACTCGTTCGAATTTGTCGCGAAGAGATTCAACCACCTCTCGTACCTTATATAGATCGCGTTGCCCTCGATAACGGTCGACGCATAGTCGCACTCGATATTGATAGTAAACGACGGCCTTATCGGACCAGAGACGGTCGTTTTTATCTGCGCATCGGTGCAGAAAAGCGTGAGGCCTCACGCGAAGAGCTTGCGGCTTTGTTAGACGAGGCAAGACCTCTGCGATATGAGGCAGTGCCGGCTCTTGGCTCCACTATGGACGACATTGATGAAGCTCATCTCTGGTCGTATCTGCGTGAGTTCGAAGGAGGTGCGTTTGAAGAGGCCAACGCTGCTGGGTATCCAACTGCGGCAGTGATGGAAAGAGATTTACTGCTGGCAACACAGTCTGGCCACGACTTGGTCCCAACCGTTGCTGGATTGCTTCTGTTTGGACACGACGATCGCGTTACAGAACTGCTGCCGCGCGCCGCGGTGATTGCCACAAGGTTCTCTGGCGAGTCGTTGCAATCGGCTATCGTTGAGCGCGTTAAGTTTTCAGGCAACTTGCTAACACTGCAGGAATCGCTCACGCGTTTTATTACTCGTTATTGCGATTTGCGAGACCAACGACTAAAAAACGTTGTCGCAGCGGAGACTGATCAGTCGCCGGTGCCTGCCCGGGCCAACTATCATCGTGGTGTCGTGCTGGAAGCGCTGGTGAACATGTTGGCCCATCGCGATCTGGCGTTGCGCGATCTTCCGACACGCGTTCACATCTTTGACCATTCACTCGAGTTCATTAACTCGCGAAGGAGTGCCGGGTTTACACCAGTGGCCCAGAAAGCGATTCGCTACGGAGTACCACAGCATTTGAATCCACAGCTGGCGGCGATGCTGACGAGCCGCGAGTACGGATTGCAGTTGCCCTTGCGTGGTTTGCCTGAACTGCTGCGTCAATCGAAACTATTCTCTGGTAAGCGCGCCGAGATCGTTTCGTTTAATGACGAGTTTAGATTGAGGGTTTATGGAGCTTAGGACGGTTGCTATTTAGAGCCACCGGGTTTCGATCCATCCGGCTTCGGAGCGTTGTAGAACTGTCGGGCTTGCACCGCAAACTCTTTGTCGTCGAACGCACCATCACCGTCGATGTCAACCTTCACTACGAGCTTGTGTTGTTTGCCGTCGCGCTCGTCACCGGGATTGAAGCCGAGACTGTATTGGCTGCGCAATAACGCGTTGATGCTGCCAAGCACTTTTGGTAACTCACCGTCAAACGTCACCGGGTAGTAAGCACCGCCAGTCTCTTTCGCAAATGTTTGCAGCGCGTTTTCGGCCTGCAGAAAAGTCATGCGACCGGGCATACCTGCCAAACTATCTGTAGCGGGTAGCGAGTCGCCGTACTTTTTCTTGAATAAATTGGCCGTGCCTATGATATAGACCGGCACCCCGGAGTTCTGCAAAACTTTCCGAGCCTCGCCGTAGTTGATCTTGCTGAACGTGTCGATCCCTGACGCGACTAAGATCACCGCGCGACGACGTCCCTGAACCGCTGCGAGTCCCGAATAATCAGACTGCCGTGACTTCGACTCCTCGAGCACGACTGAATCACCACGACCACCAACGAGCACGAATTTCAGCGCGTCGAAAAGATTTGTTTCGCGAAACGCAGGCGTGTTTCTCAGTAACAGATTGATCACCTGGTTGATGCGCGCCGGATCGTTGGTGAAATCTGTCAGTGGCGTAGGACGAATATCAAAAGCAACGACGGAAACATAGTCGTCGGGTGGTTTGATGAATTGGGTAAGGAACATTGCGGTCGGCCGAATCACTTCATAGGTCCCAGGGTCATAACCTCCGCTGCCGTAATATCCGAACATCTCCGACCACTTGCTGTATTCCAACACCATCGCCACTGTAATGGGCGCTTCCGGCGTTGAAAAATTTGTGATGGTTTGCTGGACACCGTCCTTAAAGATCGCGAAGTTACCCTTTTTCAGGTCCGCGATAATCTGACCACTCTTTTTGTGATAGACGACGGCATCTACGTTGACGAGCTGTGTGCCAATCGTCACCTTTTCCAAGTCTTTGGGCGGCACGTTGACGATGTCGGGAGGTAGAGGCTCCGGTTTCTGTTCGCCTTCCTTTGTTGGATCCGGGCGCTTGTTCTTTTTTTCGTTGGTGGTTGGTGGCTGGCGGCGCGATTGCGAAACTGCCAACGGCGCCATCAGACCTGCAATCAAGAGGCCGATGACAGCTACAACTAATAGAGATTTCAGCGATTTCATTGTGTTACTCCGCGGAATCCAGCCAGGAGAATTAGAGCTCTGGATTGAGGAGCTCCGGCCTCTTGAAAACAAACCTGAAACTGTCTGATGCACTGGGGGTAAGCGAAGTTTACTACCTTCTAGGGTCGGGATGAACCGCCACCCGCCTCCGCTTCAATGACGATATCAAATGTGCCCGTGTTGTCGGTCAAATCGCCTTCATTAACCCCGAGAAACAGTACACCATCGCGCTGAGCGACGAATTCGCGGCGCGGCCCGATGAGAATGAAATCATCGTTGTCGTCCCCAATCACTGCTATCAACGCCCCGGTCGCTTCGTTGCGCATCAGCTTTTCATTGTCGGGGATGGTTGAAACGCCACCGGGTAGCGAAAAACGTCCGCGACCGAGAGACACGCGGCCAGACGCGCTGATTTTTAACCGCTGACCCTTGCGAACGACCAGACCACTATTCGTCCATCCGTTGTTCGCATTATCTGCCCTAACCGCGACTCTGATTGTAAAGAAGGTAGGTGTTGCACTCGGAGTTGTCGGTGGCGGATCGCTGGTCCGTGGGTAATTGATACCGTCGTCCGCTGGTTGACTCGGTCGAGTCGGCTGCGAATTCGTCGGTACATTTGTGTTGGACGCTGTGTCCGTCGGCATGTTCGAGTTGGAATCAAACTCTATCGACTCGACGTCTTCCGCATAGACCGTTGTTTGGCCTCTGCGCCCGCGCGCTCCACCACCGATCAGAATCGTGAACTGCTGATCTCGGAAACCGATCACCTGACCACGAATGACGCTGCCGTCTTTTAGCTTGACCGTATCGGCGAGCGCTGGAGCAACAACTGATAAAACAAGAGCGGAGGCAAGCAGCAAAACAAAGGGTATTTTCATGATTACTTCTCTCCCAGGGGCATATCTGATGGAGGTTTAACAAGACTTGAATGCTTTTGCAAGCGGGAGAGGTACGTGCGTCAGTTGGATTCGATGCGACAACGAAAGGTTGGGCGATGCAACATGTGAGAACATCGGCGCTCAACCACCACGAAAACAATCAAGCTGAGATAAATGCAGTAGGGAAGGGCGGTTTACCCCGGCTCAACATTCACAAGGTTCAACTTCAGATGCATGTTGAACTGTGGGATGAAGAGCGGGGGTAAACCGCCCTTCCCTACTGCATTTATCTCAGCTTGATTCGTTTCGATGATGCTTGAAGACTGATTTTTTGTACCTTACCTGCTTCCCGCTTAGCCTGCGACCCCTCTCATTGGCTCACTGGCGGCGGGTGATGAATTGGACGAGAGTTCGGTAGCACTCACACGCCATCTCTTCGAGTAGCTGTCGATTGACGATCGAAATTACACCTCGTTGATAAGCTATCGCTCCGTATTCGCGAAGCACTGTGCAAAAGCTTGTGATGCCCGCGCGTCGGGCGCCGAGATGTTCAGCGATGAGCTCATGTGTAAGCGGCAATTGAGCGGCTTTAGCGCGATCATGGACCATTAGAAGCCACGTGCACAAACGCTCTTCCAGACGGTGCCGACTATTACACACGGCGCGCTGAGAAATCTGGTTCAGATAAGAGCTTGTGAAGGCCAAGACCTGTTTCTGAAATGCGCCGGATCGCCGAAACTCTTCACGAACCACATCTATACTCGCTCGCAGCGCTGTGCCTCCGATGGTGGCTTCCGTCCACTGTGTGCTCGGGCGAGACTCGAGAACTGCTGGCAGCCCAACGAGCCCTTCATTACCTATCATGGCGACTTCCGTGGCGCTTCCATCCTCAAGATAGGAAAGTTGCGCTATCACGGCCGTTTCAGGGAAGTAAACACTTTCGATTTTTGCGCCGCACGAATAAATCTCTTCACCAGCACTTACGCTGACTGGTTCAAGATATGGCAGTACCGTCGCGAAGACTGGGCCAGGCAAATTCGTTAACAATTGGTTCGTAAGCAGCCCGCTAAAATGAATTTGCCGCTCAGACTTAGGAGTATTGGGAATGCGTCGTATTTCCTGCATGGGCTTTCATAGCTAAGTGCGTTAACTTCTACTTAGCTGAAGCTAAGCAGCGCCGGGCACATGAGATTCACCAACTGATCAGGGGATAAACCAAAGAAACGTATTATTGCAACAGGGGAAGAGAGAACATTCATTATGCGGGCAGCGCGTGATCACTTGTATTAGGAAGTTCGGAGATTTATGTAAGGGTTCTCCCTAATCAGGACCGCACCAAATGGGGAATTGGGTTTGAATTAGGTATCTTGAAGCCATCCCTGCAACACTGCATAGCGAACAATATCAATGCGACTGGTCATGCCTAGTTTCTTCATGGCATTCGCTTTATGGACCTCTATTGTTTTCACACTCAGATCCAGACGCGAAGCAATCTCCTTGTTGCTGTGGCCCCGGGCGACCATACGCAGCACTTCGACTTCGCGATCGCTAACGTCCGTCCCGCTTTCGTTAAAGACAGACCCTCGGCCAGAGTAGCGGCCCATCACTTTGCCTGCCAGTGCTGGATCCAGGTATTTACCTCCGTTTGCCACCGCTCGAATGGCGTGCAGCAGTTCCGCCGGTGGGCTTTGCTTCAGCACATAGCCTGAAGCGCCAGCCTTCAACACTTGCTGCAGGTATCCGTCATCCTTGTGGCGTGTCACCGCAAGCACCTGAACCTCCGGGCAGCACTCTTTTAGTTTCGCCGTTGCTTTAAGACCGTTCAAACCCGGCATCGAAATATCCATTAATGCAACGTCCGGTCGAAGCTTCTGGGCCAATTCGATTGCGGTTCGACCGTCTTCAGCATCCGCGACGACCTCCATGTCTGACTGAGCGTTGATTATGAGCTTCAATCCTTCGCGAACCGTCGCGTGGTCCTCTGCAATTATCACTTGAATGTTAGGCATTTTTAGGCAGCGTATTCCAAATGCTCCCTCCCCCCACATTTAGCGGAATCCGCACGATCAGTGTAGTTCCTTTTTCCGGTTCAGATTCAAGTTCCATTGAGCCACCTAACAGAGATGCACGTTCACGAATCCCAGTTAATCCAATAGCAGAAGCATCTCTTTGATTGTCCACGGAGAACCCCTTGCCGTTATCTTCAACGATCAATACAGCATGACCGTCTCGGCGTTCCAACAGCACGTCGACACGTGAAGCCTCCGAATGCTTGGCAACATTATTTAACGCTTCCTGAGCAATACGGTAAAGATGGTTCTCGATCTCAGGTGATGGCCGGTCGTTTTCCAATCCTTCGCTATGAAATTCGGTTGCAATGTTGACATGGTCCGACCATTGGCGCACATAAACTCGCAAGGCGTCAGCCAGGCCTAAGTCGTCAAGCGCAACTGGACGCAGTTGCCAGGCAAGAAAGTCAACATCCGAGTCGAGTTGCGAGGTAAGGTCTAAAAGCTGGTCCATATCCACTTGTAGTTTTTCGCGTTTTCCAGCCTCGCCCTTAAGCGATTCCAGCTTCAGTCGCAGGGCTGTAAGTTGCTGGCCCAACTGATCGTGAAGATCTCGCGCAAGTCGACGGCGTTCAGCTTCCTGCGCGTTCACCAGCTGATTAAGAATCCTTACCCGAGCAGTTTCAGATTGACGACGTTCAGATACTTCAGTCCACAGCGATTGGTTTGCCGCCTCCAACTCCCTGGTTCGCTCCCCCACCCAAGCTTCGAGCTGAGTTCGAGCGGCCTCCAAGTCGCGTTTACTGGCTTTGCTCGCGGTAATATCAAGAAAAGTAATCACGACACCATCAATCCGGTCCTCTCTTGTTCGATATGGCAGGATTCGCAACAAGTACCACCGGTTGTCGACCGTCTCAACCTCGCGTTGAAATTTATGCAGGGTCTGAATAACGTTTTCAACATCCTGCAGAAGGTGCTCGTAGTTTAGTTTGTGCGTTATATCCGCTAACGGTCGGCCCCTATCGGCGGGAATCAGGTTGAAAGCATCGACGGCTCTGGAGGTGAATTGCTTCACACGCAAATCTCGATCGAGAAAGATTGTCCCGATGTCAGTGGAATTCATCAGGTTTGTAAAATCGTTGTTCGCCTGACTCAATTCTTCTATCTTGATTTTTAGCTCTTGATTAACTGTCGTCAGCTCTTCATTAACCGACTGTAACTCTTCCTTGCTCGTTTCGAGTTCTTCGGCCGCTGAACGAAGCTCCTCGTTCATCGCCTGCAATTCTTCGTTGGATGCCCGCAGTTCTTCCTGTTGAATTTCGTATTGCTCGACTGTTGCACGGAGTTGCGATTTCGCGTGCATCAATTCGTCTTCGAGTTGACGCGCTATAGGCTCGACCGGCAACGTTACTGTCGGAGTCTTGTCCCTTCGCTGTGCCCGACTCTTCTCCTGAAATACAAGGAGAATGAACCCGTGGTTTGGATCACCCTCGCGCAATACGGGCCGAACTAATACGTTTACACGTTTAGTTCCGTGGGTTGTGCTCACCTCTATGGCTCGCGTTTGGACCTGTGCTCGCTTCTTGAGGGCCTCGTGCAGCGCCGTTCTTACGTCCAACCGCATCTCTGGACGTATTAGTTTCAACAGATTGTTGGTTGGTTCGCCTCCCCGAATCTGCATGAATTCACCAGCGCGTTCAGATAGATGGACGATATCGTATTCTTCATTCACCACGACGCTAGGTGGTGCAAACTCTTCCAGGAGCCGCTGGTGAAGATCGACGTACGACAGTCGTTCAATAGCGCGAGCTTCTTCCTCCGAGCGTTCCTTCCCGACCGGCATGAGGAGAGCAGGTTTGAAAGTTACTTCCGGAATCGGCAAAGTCACGCGGGTCGGCACTGGCCGGCCCTGGTAGATGTGGTGCTCTTTGTCGACGATAGAAAACAGATCGACAGAACCTTCGATGGATTCCGAGGCGCCCAGGAACAGATGACCACCAGGGTTCAGCGCAAAGTGCATTACCTCAAGGACACGGGCTTGCGCCGCCCGGTTTAGATAAATCAAGAGGTTACGACAGGAAGCGAGATCAAGATGAGAAAACGGCGGGTCCTTAATTACGTTATGAACTGCGAATAGTATCGTCTCGCGAAGCTCTCGACGGATGCGATATCCGTCATGTTGTCTTGCAAAGAATCTACGAAGCCGTTGTGGTGAAACATCGGCGACTTCGGCCTCCGAATAGTAACCTTCACGTGCAACTGCGATGGCTTCTGCGTCCAGGTCTGTAGCGAAAATTTGAATTTGCAAAGGTGTTATGGGCGTATCCGCCGCTTCGTTGAGTAGGATCGCGAGGGTATACGCTTCCTCACCGGTCGCACATCCGGCAATCCAAACGCGGAGATGATCGCCTTCCCGTTTTCGTTCGACGATTGCGGGCAACACGTTCTTTGCAAGAGCCTCAATGGATTCAGGATCGCGAAAGAAGTTGGTAACACTGATGAGTAAATCTTTCATCAGCGCTTGAGCTTCACTCCGATTCTCGCGTAGGAAATGAGCATATGGTGGTAAACCTGATAACTCCTTGATTCCCACCCGTCGTTCGATACGTCGAAGCATTGTCGCCCGCTTGTAGTTCGAAAAATCGTGCCCCGTGCGCATCCGTAATTGGGTGAAGATATCGCGCAACGCTTGTTCATCGGTTGCGAGAGTTTCGTGAGGGTCGGGGATCTGAATAGTTCCGCGATGTTGTTTGTAGGAAAGAATCTTCTCCGGAATCTCGGCCACAGGAAGGACGTAATCGACGAGTCCTGTTGCGATCGCGTTTCGCGGCATGTCCATGTATTGGGCCTCATTCGGGTCTTGCACGAAAGCAACGCCGCCATATTCCTTAATGCGCTTCAAACCCATCGAGCCGTTGGATCCAGTGCCTGAAAGGATTACTGAAACAGCTCGAGAGTCATTCGTTTCAGCTAAGGTACGGAAGAAGAGATCCACCGGTGAACGACGTTCTTCAACGCCGATCATGTCCTTCAACATCAGATGGCCATCGGTCATTGCGAGGTTCTGATTGGGTGGAATTACGTACACGTGATCCGGAACCACTTTGACCTTGTGCTTAACTTGCGTCACGGGGATTTGTGATGTCGTTTGGAGCACTTCTGCCAGCCGGCTCTCGTGCTCAGGCGACATATGAAGAATTACGACGTACGCGATGCCGGAATCCTTCGGAACATTGTCAAAGAAATCTTTGAGCGCCTGAATTCCGCCCGCAGACGCACCGAGGCCTACAATCAAAAAATCATCTTCAAGAATGGGTGTCTTCGCTGATTCTTGATTGGCTTCCGAAGGCACAGAATGAACGCTCCTTGTAAGTCAGGGATTGACAGAAATGGCTTTCACGCACGCCATCTCTATGGCTGAAAAGACGACGAACAGGGGTGCAGCGCAAGTCTAGATCAAAGCGCAATGAGTGTATAGCCGTGAATATTGAGAGGGTAGAGGAAGCGGCTGGGCCGTAAAACAGGAGCAGGAGGCATCAATCATTGTTACTGGTCCTGTTTGCTGTTCCTGCTCCGTTGTTTTGCTGCCCTGCGGTTCTTGACCAATGGACTTGGTTAGTTCGTAACAACCCGAATATCGCTTTGCGTGCGAGGATCGACTTCAAAATCATCGGCGAACTGACCGCTGAATCCCGTCACCTCAATGGTCTGACCGGGGCTCAAGCCACTGACATCGATGCCGGTCGAAGCACACACGAACACATTCACTTCACCTGACCCATCATTCAAAAAGATGATGAACCCGAATGGCAAATCATTCACTATCGGCTGAGTGATCGTTCCCGTTACACTGACAAGCGTTCCTTCGGTATCTTCACCGACGTCTCCGGTTGAGACCGCGACCGGCTGCACTCTAGGTCCCCTACCCGTAACTTTGATTGCAGTCACATCGATCAGTACTAGCAGCCCTGGCAATACCGTATCGGCAAGTTTCCCCGTCACGCGAACCTGTTGCCGTGGTGCCAAGCTATGATTGACGGGAACGCTGACATAAATGCCGCCAGTGTTATCTTGAATCGCGAAGCCTTGATCGAAGGTGCTTGAGCTGAACGCGCCGGAAGCTACCGTAACGAAGCCGTCAATAGTTACCACTGTTCCCAGAGGCAAGCTGCGCGCTTCGGCTATGGAAATTGTCTTAGCTGCTGCCGGTGCTGAGTAAACGGCACCAGGGATTCCGGTAAACATGAAAGTGAGAAGAGTGATTATTTGCAGAGCCGAAAAGGCCTGTCGAATGGTTAATCTGGGCATTCGCAACACGGGGGATTTCTCCTTTCTTTGCTGAACTCGGATAGCGAATTCAAAAGCCCTGCACTAGTCAGTGGTGTCTTAACCGCCAGGGATTTGGAAGTGAAAAAAGTAACCGTCGACAGAGCCAGCGGGGCGGGACTCTGCTTTTAGATTGTCGGTTGATTTGAAAAACGCGCGGAGCCTACACCGGCACGACTGGGTTGTCAACGAGATGGGAACAAGGAATTTAAGGATGAGGGATGAAGGACGAAGGATGAAGGATGAAGGACAAGGCGGGCCATAAATCCTCTATGACTTGAAGCCAATTCGTTCCCGCCGCTGGCAGCAATTAGTCGCTGCACAATCGGAAAAACCATCCCATTCAACATGTTGACAAATCTACGGGCAGCCCTTTATATAGGGTCATCTTCCGGGCCAGCCTACCGCTGGTGTCTGCCGGGAGGCTCATGACTCCCTCGAGACAATTCGCAATAATAGTTTCCGCGGTCTAACAAGACCTTTTTTGTTCAATTCAAAAGCACCAGGGGTACAAACTCACACGAGATAATTGCATGAACACTAAACTCCTCTTAGCACTTGTTGCTCTTTCGCTGGGCCTTGTATTTGTTTTTAGCCCTTCAATTGACAATAGCTCAGTCTCTGCGGCGGCGAGTCAACGCTCGCAGGGTAAACTTCTGAAAGCGGAGCGCGCCATACCCGGGAATTACATCGTCGTCCTCAACGACCAGGTCAGTAACCCACATCAAGCGGCGCTGGCGCTCACGTTCGCCTATGGCGGTTCCGCCAGGCACATTTACACGAGCGCATTAAGAGGTTTCTCTGTGACGCTACCGGAAGCGGCCGCCATCGCGCTGAGTCGCGATTCGCGCGTGGCTTACGTTGAGGAAGATAGTGAGATCTCGCTTGTGGCTACGCAGACCAATGCCACCTGGGGCCTCGATCGCATCGATCAGCACGATCTACCGCTCAATACCACCTATAACTATAACTTCACCGGTGCGGGAGTTACGGCCTACATAATCGACACCGGAATTCGCGCGACTCACAACGAGTTTGGCAATCGCGTGGCGGTTGGTTCCGGGTTTACTTCAATCAATGACGGTAATGGCACGAGTGATTGCAATGGACACGGCACGCATGTGTCAGGAACAGTTGGTGGCGCTACTTATGGTGTTGCGAAAAACGTAACTCTCGTTCCCGTTCGCGTCTTGAATTGCAGCGGTTCCGGCACCACTTCAGGAGTTATCGCGGGAGTTGATTACGTAACATCACATCATCAGGCGGGCACTCCTGCAGTTGCAAACATGAGTTTAGGCGGAGGCGCATCCGCGTCGCTGGATACGGCAGTCAACAACTCGATTAACGACGGCGTGGTCTATGCCATCGCTGCTGGGAATAGCAACGCCGATGCCTGCGGTTTTTCGCCGGCGAGAGTTGCTAATGCCCTAACGGTCGGTTCAACTACCACCACAGACGCGCGATCTTCCTTCTCGAATTTCGGCACATGCGTGGATATTTTTGCGCCCGGCTCGGGAATCACATCAGCGTGGGGCACCAGCGACACAGCAACCAACACGATCTCCGGTACCTCGATGGCGACGCCCCACGTGACCGGGGTTGCGGCATTGGTCCTGGAGTCGAATCCGGGCGCCTCAGTGGCGACCGTCAGCAACGCGATCATTAATAACGCGACACTTAACAAGGTGACCAATGCCGGCACCGGGTCACCCAACCGGCTGCTGTTCTCGCTAATCGGCGGTGGTGGAAATAATCCGCCGACTGCGTCGTTCACTTTTAATTGTACGGGTCTCACTTGCAGTTTTGACGGCAGCGGGTCATCTGATTCAGACGGCTCGATTGCAACTTACTCCTGGAATTTTGGCGACGGCTCGAGTGATTCCGGCTCAAACGTAAACCATACGTACGCCGCCGGCGGCACCTTTACGGTGTCATTGACCGTAACAGACAACGACGGTGCGCCTGGTTCGACGTCACAGAACGTCACGGTTAGCTCACCAGGGGGCGGAGGTATCACGCTTTCTGTTGTTGCTTTCAAACAACAAGGTCTTCAGAAAGCTGATCTGACATGGTCTGGCGCGGCTTCCGTGAACGTCGACATCTATCGCAATGGCGTGATAATAACGACGACCGCGAATGACGGCTCCCATCGGGACAACATCAATGCGCGTGGGCAGGGTAGCTATACCTACAAGGTTTGTGAGGCGGGCACGTCAACTTGCTCAAATCAAGCGACGGTGACGTTCTAACTTTGAACTCAGACTAGTCGACCTGAAGGGCACGGTTATGACCGTGCCCTTCGCTCATTCAAATGGCTGCTCCCCTATCTACGAAATGCTCTGTACAAAGGGGGCGCGTTATCTATGTCTCTTCGATTAATCTCTTCGAGGTGAGGTTTGGCTGGGAGGCAGGGACTCGAACCCCGATAGCCAGATCCAGAGTCTGGAGTCCTACCATTGGACGACCTCCCAGCAAAGGAATTTGAATTTACGTATCACCGTCCACCTTGTCAAATAGGGTATGGAGACGCAGCCACTCGTGATCTACCATGATCGAAACTCGAAGTGATTAATCAGGGTTCATAACACTCGGGGTTCATTCCCACACTCAAGGTACAAAACATGCGCGTTCAAGCTTCAGTTTCATAACTCAAGCTGACAAATTGCAGGTCCGGAAGGGTGGTTTACCCCCGCTCAAGTTGCATAACATTCAACTTCAACCAGACAATGCAACGTACAAAACAATCAGCACTCAATCGTCACACACTGTCACTGGAAATGTTGTTCACAGAATCAAGATCTTTAGACAGAAAGACCTGAGTGTTATGGATCTTGAGCGGGGGTAAACCACCCTTCCCAACCTGCAATTTATTCACTTGAGTTATTTCAGTGAAGCTTGAGCGCTGATTGTTTTGTACGTTGCATTGTCTACTGGAAGTTGGGTGTTATGGGAGCTTGAGCGGGGTTAAACCACCCTCCGGCCTGCATTCAGCTCACCTTGATCAGTTTCAGTGGAAACGAGATACCTATTCACTGATTCATTCGTTTATTCGGGAACCCAAATCACACCGCTGAAACGCATCAGAGCACGCCGAAGCCACGCAGAGAGATTAGTGCTCAGAGCCGCACATTGAGAGCCAAAGATTGTTCTTGTTGATTTAGAGTTCCAGATGCAAAATGGGCGGCGATGTTTAAAGCAAGCAACGTCGGGAAGATTAGATGAGCGAATCCGAGAACATTGTTTCCCCTGAGAACCCCAAACCAGCCGGCGACGCTTCCGACGACCGCCAAAAACTCGAGCAAATAGCCGAGCTCGTATCAAGAGTAAGACACGAGATCAACAACCCACTGACTGGCGTGCTCGGGCAGGCGCAGCTTCTGTTGCGAGAGGATCTAAACGACCGCGCGCGTAAGCGAGCGCAGTCGATCGAAGACCTCGCACTCCGCTTGAAAGACATTGTTGCCCAGTTGCGTGAGGTTAAGAAACCAACTTCAGATGGGTGAACCAGCTTCGGCTGGGTGAAACACCGAAGGTGTTGGCTAATTCCAGCCCAGGGTAACACCCTGGGGACCAATGGGGATTCCATGAACAACCCAACCCTGAAAGGGTTGCGCGAGCACGCTCAATCCCACACGTACCGCTCGTCGTAATCGATGCCGTATGCCTTCAAGAAAGCTCGATACTCATCCTGAAACGTCACTCGTTTATGATGTTCTTCCTGGTTCTCGATGTATCTAATCACTTCCTCTAGATTTGACTGACTCACAGAAAACGCGCCGTATCCTGACTGCCAGTAGAACTTTCTTAACAACGGCGATGTGTCCTTGATCCAACTTGAGGATGGCCTTTTGATTTCCTTCACAACCGTCGCTATTGAATAGTTTCGCGAAAGAGCAAACAGCGAGTGAACGTGATCTTCGACGCCGCCAACGATTAGGGTCTCGCAATCGTACTGTCTAAGTAACGTTGCGAGATATGCGTGCACATCGCGACGAAAAACCTTATCGGTCAAAAACGGATATCGGTGTTTGGTAGAGAAGATGAGATGAGTCCAGAGTTGTGAGAGAGATTGAGCCATTGTGAGGTTTCGCTCCTTATTCAAATGTCAAAATGTCGAAACCCTTTCAGGGTTTCGCAGAGTCTAACACGACTCTAATCCCCAGGGTGTTACCCTGGGCTGGAATTAGCGAACACCTTCGGTGTTCTGCGATCCATCTGTTGTTCTTCACCCAACCATCCGTTTAACCGATTCCTTAAGCATCAACCGCCGGCTGCTGATTGTCGCCATGTGAAAGGGCACGACACAGCCGCATCGATCACAGTCGGCATTGTCGCCCATCATGCATTTGCCCTTTTGCTCACCTGTGGGTCCGAAGGCAAACGCTTTCAATCGAAACTCGCAGTTATCCGTTACCTTCTTCGCGTTGCTCGATTTCATAAGCTCGAGTGTCGAATCGAGCATGTTGATAACGCCTGGATATTTTTTCTTCAGCGCGAAGATTTGATCGATCAAACGATCGCGCGTGGGCCAATCAAGCCAAAGCGCTTCGTCGAGACCGGTCACTGGTGTGAAAAAGTCGAAGATGATGCCGCCGCGAGCTATCGGGCCCCACTCCTTCAATAGATCTTCGACACAATCTTTCGTGATGCTCGTCAGCACACATGAGATTTGAATACTCAACTCGGGATGATCGATGACGTTCTGTTTGATCTTCTGATAAATCCCCGGAGCGCGCATTCTCGCAAAGGCTTCTTCGGTACCATCGATTGAAATCACCCACGTGCAGTTTGGCCAGTCAGGCAATTCCATCGTGCCATTGGTGACGATTGTATTGTGCTTGAAATACTTCCTTCCAACTTCAATCAATTGCTTGCGCACCATCGGCTCGCCGCCCACCCACGTACACAACATCATCGGATGTCCCGCAGCTTTCATCTGTTCGAGCTTTTCGATCCACTTCTCAATTGAAAGTTCTTTCTCGTTATCGTGATCTTCGGCGAAGAAGTAGCAGTGCTCGCAACGAAGATTGCAGCGGTTGGTAACGTCGATGGATCCGACTGCGTACTTCGGCAGACCAAATGTGAAGACACGAACGGCTTGTGCAACTTTGCGAAGAGTGAATGACATCAGCGACGGATTATGCCCGATGATTAATGATTTTCAAATTCCAAGATAGAAGCCGCCGAAACCCCAATGAAAGAGCTCAACATACATAACATCAACATGCAAGCATCACTGAATTGAATCAAGGTAAATCAATTGCAAGTTAGGAAGGGCGGGTTAGCCCCGGCTCAAGATTCAATCCCACTCGAGGTTGAGTCAAAGCGGATCTTGAGCGGGGGTAAACGGCCCTTCCTAACTGCATTTTGGCAGCCCGAATTATTTCAGTTGGTCTTGAGTGTTGCTGCTGGGCACCTTGAGCAGTGGGTTCAGGTCATTAGCCAACTACTGACTAACCAGTTCTTCTTCGACGAGGTAGGGAGTTACCGGTGTGGGTTCGATATCAGCATCCTCGGCCAATACCGCTTGAATAACTGGCAAGCTTAGCGAGTGTTTCGTTGTCTCTAAGGGAACGGATTTTCCTGCCGCGTAAACCCTGTGACGGCCGTGTTCTTCATACCACTCCGATAGGTTCGCCGTCTTGTGCATGTTCTCAATGATCTGGCGCCAGCCGACTCCCGTGTTGTAAGCACAGAAGGAGATCTCGCCTTCCTGTGTGCCGTAAGGAATCACGCACATCTCAGTGCGACGGAAATCGTAATTGAACAGATCCTGGAACCACATCCCCTCGACGCAGAGGACCCGCCACATATCGTTCGCATCTTCCGCCGATTTCGTTTTCATGCGATCGTTGCGATCTGAGTTCGAACTCGTTGACGAAGGCTTGAACAAGTTGATGATCTGCGAGATCGGAAATCCTTCAGGCGCGCGTTCGGCGTTGTAGTTACGCATGATCGCCATGCCGAGCTGCGCGTATGAAAGCTTTCGGCCTCGCGCGGTGTCGGTGATCACGGCAACATCTTTCATGAACTGCTCGTAATCGAAGAACTCGAACAGCGACTTAAACTCGCCCGTACGCTTGTTCACAACCATCAACGTGAATATGCCGCAGTTTGGGTGACAGTTACATGACGACCAACCCCACGGTGCATCAGCGCCTTGCAACATATCCATGACACTGGTGAAGGCCGAGTAAGACGACAGCGGAAACCAATCGCGCAATGGCTGAATGCGTTCGCCGAGTTGGCTCTTTAGATCGTGCGTCATGCCCGCGAGTGTGTAGCGCCACTTTTTGCGCATCTCGTCGGAGATATCTTCATCGCGTCCGGTAAACGAAACTGGTTGGAACGCGATCGTCTGAACCTTATCAATGTTCTTTGCAGCAAACTCTACGATCTGTCCGATGCCGTCGTTGTTGATGTTGTTTACGATGGTGACAACGAGCGTGACCTTGATCCCGACGCTGGCAAGATTCTCGATTGCTCGTAACTTCACATCAAACAGGTTGCCGACGCCGCGATGCTTATTCTTCTCTTCGCTTACGCCGTCGAACTGTAAGTAGACGCCATGTTGACCAGCGGCCTTCGCTGCCTTGCAGAACTCGATATCCTCGGCAAAGCGAATTCCGTTCGTTGCTGCGAGTATCCGGTAGAAGCCAATCTTCTTTGCGTAAGCAACAGCTTCGAGATAGTAAGGCGATAGCGTCGGTTCGCCGCCGGAGAAGAGAATAATTACCTGTCGCTTTGGCTTGAATGAAACTGCGCGATCGAGAATCGCTTTGGTGTCTTCAAATGTCGGCTCATGAACGTAGCCAACCTGATTTGCATCCATGAAGCACGGATTGCACATCATGTTGCAGCGGTTCGTAAGATCGACTGTCAAAACGGCACCACGTCCGAACTTAATATTCGAAGTTCCGTGACGATGAACGTCCTTATCTTCTGCCGCTTTGAAATCACGTCCGAAGAAAAGCGATTCAATGCGCTCGAGGAAAGCCGGATCAGTCGCCATCACGTCTTCAAACTGCCCGTGCTTCGGACACTCCTTGCGCATCAAAACCTGGCCGTTGTCTTCGACGATCTGCGCTTTGATCTCACCTGGATGCTCGTGCATCAGTGTCTCTAGAGGTGTCTCTCCAGAGATGACTGCGTTACGAACTTCTTTCACGCAAGTCGGACACAGGCTGTCTGTCTCGCGGGGGAAGCCCAGCGGTGGTGCACTACGTTCGTAGGATTTGAGGAGTGGACCGGGCGCCCAGTTGGGACGAATGGCCTCACCTTCGGGCAGGCGCTGGTTTACGGATTGGAATGCCTTCCAGGCGACATCCGACAGATTTGAAATCAGCTTCGAACTTTTAATACCTGCGAGCTTAGCTTTGTCGGACTCTCCTCTGCGAAACTGGTCACTAAACAAATATCTCTCTCCTGTGGTGGCGCTGGGAGCGGCAAGTCTAAATACGAATAAACCGAATAATTTCTTAAAGTTATCCCGCGCCCGTGTCGAACCTCAGTAAAAACGCGGTCGGCTCATGATAGATGGCATATCCAGCAATGGCAAGCGGAAAAAACCGCCACAAATCGCCATTTCCGCTTCATTGCAAGCCTCGTTTCCTGCCCAGGACCGGCAGCGACAGCACTCGTTTGAGGTCATGACGCTCAACTTTTATTGGCTTTACCTTAGTCGTCGACACCACAGTGTTTGGATCGTCCTGTTTCCACGACCGCGCTTCATTAATATCATTCCAGTCTTCCGGGTCGTAAAACGCCAGGGTGATTCGGTCGCCGGTTATTTCAGTAACTTCTGCCCAGCGACGATAAAAGACCTCCCCGCGTTTTGGGTCGACCACAGCGAAATAGCTGCCGCCGAGTCCGCCATCGGCCATCTTCAGCAAAAGAGCCAGTTCGCCTGTCGTTAATCTAATCGGCGTCAGAGCCACGATTGCCATGTACTCCGCGAGGATCTTTCTTAATCGGCCGGTGCGCACCTCGTAAATACGCAGCGACTGGCCTTCGTTCTCAAAACCGCCGGCCCCGTCCGTCCACGAATAAGCCACACTCCGTCCGTCGTCGATAATCCACGCCTCCAACGCCCGATCGGAGATTTTTCGTTCGCGACCGTTGACGGTGATATAGAGGCTGTTGGCCAACGGTATCCCCTCGACCGGTTCCAAACGAAATTTCGTTGCGCGCGACCGCTGATGCTGGCCGAATGCAATAACCGGAAAGAGGCTCAAACAAAACAACAAAACACCGGGCCAGCAAATGTATTGGCGTCGACTCATCTCGATTCTCATCTTATGTAGTATTCTGGCTCTTACCAAACTCGATGGGAATTCATCAAACTGCGATTATTAGTTCCAGTGCCAGGCTTGGCACAAGCGTAACAGTTGGTCCATGCGCTGTCATCGAAGACGAAGTCGAGATCGGGCCCGACTGTGAGATTGGTGCACATTCGGTAATCAAGCGGTTCACCCGACTGGGTGCACGCAATCGAGTCTTTGAACATGTAGTGCTTGGTGGAGAACCGCAGGACCTTAAGTTTCGAGGTGAAACCAGTTACCTGGAGATTGGTGACGACAATCTGATTCGAGAGTTCTCGACATTTCATCGTGCTAACGGTGAGGGACAAACGACTCGCGTCGGTTCGCGGAACTTTTTCATGGTCGGTATGCACGTCGCACACAATTGTCAGATAGGCGACGACAACATCTTTGCGAACGAGGTGGCGCTCGCCGGACACATCATCGTCGAAGACCACGTGTTTGTGTCGAACAATGTCGGCGCGCATCAGTTTGTGCGAATGGGACGATTCGCGATGGTCGGCGGTAAATCGAAGATCGTTCAGGACGTATTGCCATTCTTCATAACAGACGGAAACCCACCACGGGTTAGGGGTTTGAATAGCATCGGATTAAGACGGGCGGGGTTTTCAGGCGACGGTAGAGCTGCACTCAAGCGCGCGTATCAAGTGCTTTTCAGAAACGGGCTGCCCTTAGAAAACGCTCTGGCTGAACTCGAACGACTGGATGATCCTCAGGTGGTCCACCTTGTCGAATTCATAAAGACGTCGAAACGAGGGTTCCACCGTGCGGAACGTAAGATCGCCGACGATGATGCAGCGTTCAGCGAAAATCCCGAATGAGAAATGGCGCTTGACTCACCTGTTGAACCTACATAACGCTCAAGCCTCATCGCAGAGAGCAACGTACAAAATCATCAGCACTCAAGCTTCACACACTATGTCACTGGAAATGTTGTTCACAGAATCAAGATCTTTAGACAGAAAGACTTGAGTGTTATGGATCTTGAGCGGGGGTAAACCGCCCTTCCTAACCTGCATTTATTTCAGCTTGAGTTGTTTCAGTGAGGATTGAGTGCTGTTTGTTTTGTACGTTCCATTGTCTGGTTGAAGTTGAATGTTACGGGAGCTTGAGCGGGGGTAAACCACCTTCCCCACCTTACAATTTATTCATTTGAGTTATTTCAGTGAAGGTTGAGTGCTGGTTGTTTTGTAGGCCGCATGTGTTCAAGGGAAGTTGGATGTTCTGAGGTTTAATCTTCATGAGATTTGAGACCGACCGAGACCTTGAAGCTACCTGTGTCTCTTTTATGGATTTAGTGCATAATCGACCAAAAAGCTGCACCATGACTCAATCCACAATCTCAGTTCGTGATCTGGCCGAGCACGTGAGCGGCAATGTGGTTGGCGACGGCACGATCCTAATCCAGCGCATCGCCAATCTCGAGAACGCCGGCGAAGGAGCAATCGCTTACGTCGACAACGAAAAGCATCTCGACGCTGCAGCAACGAGCAATGCATCTTGTCTAATCATACCGAACGCTGCTAACAATCGTCCGCAATTCAAAAGCAGCGCCCTGATCGAAGTTTCAAATCCAAAGCTCGCATTTTCACAGATCGCCGCGATTCTTCATCCACCTGTTCGCCGCGAGCCCGCAATTGATCCGACTGCTGTTCTCGCTAAAACGGCTGACGTAGCGTTGACAGCGTTCATTGGCCCAAACGTTTGCATCGGTGAATACGCGCGCATCGGTCCATACACTCGTGTTGAAGCCGGTGCTGTTATTGGCGCCAACGTGTCTGTTGGCAGTGAATGTGCGATTCATCCGAATGTGGTGTTGTACGACGGCGTCTCGATAGGTGATCGAGTGATTCTTCACGCGGGTGTTTGTATTGGCGCCGACGGCTTTGGTTACGTGCGCGACGAGATGGGCTATCACAAGTTTCCTCAGATCGGAACGGTTGTGATTGAGGATGAGGTAGAACTCGGAGCTCACACGTGTGTAGATCGCGCTGCATTGGGCCAAACCCGAATAGGGAAGGGAACCAAGCTCGACAACATGGTCCACGTCGGTCACAACTGCGACATCGGCGAACGCGTTGTCATCGCTGCCCAAACAGGAATCAGCGGCAGTGTGACTATCGAAGATGATGCGGTGATTGGCGGACAGGTAGGATTTGGCGATCACACACACGTGCAGTCGGGAGCAGTGATCGGATCTAAGGCGGGGATTCTGCCAGGAAAAATTGTCAGGCCCGGCGTTTGGTGGGGAATACCGATTCAACCTTTGTCTGAATACAAACGAATGAATGCACATCTCGGACGACTGCCAGAGATGCGTGAAGAGTTGAAGCAGCTCCGACAGCGCGTCAAAGACCTGGAAGACAAACTCACGCAGAAGTAACTTCCTTTCGGAAGTTTCTCGCCCGTTCCTCGTCTAATCAGTTGTGAAATCAAGACGAGAACGACACCACGCCGCTGAAGTTCTCGCGAGCAGCTTTGCCTCAAAAGTCGATTCGTTGGTAACGAGTTTCGTGTTTAGTTCGTGTGACTTCGTGGATCGCTCCGTTTGTCCAGAAAAACAAGGACGATCCACGAATCACACGAACCAACACGAACCAAAATAGTTCCGACTCGAGCTAGATGTGATTTTCCGTTTAGGAGTTCGCGGACAGGATTCAATGCAATGCAAAAAGATCTACGATTGTTGGTGAGTCTCGCCTTTTTGCTGACTTTGTGTGCATGCGTTCGGCAAACGGCGGCGACAAAACAGGGCCCTCCTCAACCTCAACCATTGTTCTCCTCAACTGATCCACGTGCGGTCTACGCCCCAGATTTAGACGACCCATGGAACCGGATCTTTCGTTTGCTCTTCACACGCACCGCGAAGATTCATATGTCGAGTGACTTCCCGGAAGCTGGCCCTTTCGTTCCCTTCACGGAAGCGATGGCCACGACAAATCTGAAGATAAGCAAGTCAGCTTTCGAAAGAACTGAGATCGGTGATCGCGCGATCGAACCACTCTACCCGTCGTTCATCACAGGCGAAGGATCGCGACAGGTGTTAACGACATCCGTGTGGGCGCAACTCAAGTACGCGCTGGATGCAGCGCTGCACGAATCGACGTCACGACCTCTTCTAGCACGCGCATTGATGCAGTCAGACGCCTGGGCCGCTTACGACGAGTTCCTCGCACATCCGCCCCGGAATGGCGACCCTCCTGAGTTCGGTGAACGGCGACAGACGTTACTGGTCCAATTGCGTCAGTTCATCAAAAAAATCGCGTTGACTTCTGACGAGATCAAATTGCTTAGAAATAACTACTCGGATGCTGTCACAACAAAACATCTGCCGGATCTCTTTTCGACTAACTCTGGCTGGATTGAAATCGAGTTGCTGCCTCGCCGTCAGCACGACTATAGCGCCGGGTTTCGTCGTGCTGCGCGAGTGTTTATCAAGCCCCGTAAGAAACCAGCGGACCCGGCAGTGTTCGTGGAGAGTTTGAAACACCACGAACATCTCGAAGAAGTGGAAGCTGTCGGACTTGTCGTGCAGAATCTCTTGCTTAACACGGAAGGTCAGATCGTTCCCTCGCCGCTGATTAGCGATGTGCAATTCCGCTTCTTTGAATTCAACAACGGTGCAAGACCAGGGGATGCGGAGCCGAAACAATTAGAACTGAGCCGGCACTTGCTGTTGACTGCACCACAGACGGGCGGGTTTCTGGAGTTTGATGAGAAGTCTCCGGCTTATCTCACCGCCTCGGGAAACGACTACACTTTCATGAGCCGATTACTAGAAGGTATTGACACGCCGATCCTGGTGCCGCTCCGAAAACGTTGCGCGCAATGCCACGGCGAATCGCTGACAACAATGATGACCTATTCTATTCACGACTTCCCCCCAGTTCCGACTGTGAGAGTCTTGAATGCTTCCGATAATGAAAGGGCTCGATACGTTGCAACGCTAAAGTCGCAGGACGAGAGTTACAGGTCGTTAGTTGGTCCGTGAACACGGGGAGCGTCCTCGTCCGCAAACGCGACGTAGTCGCGCAGTCGTTCGCTTCGCTCATTGCGGACGAGGACGTCCGCGCTCCCAGTCTTTCCACTCTGTGAGGGCGGCGATAACTTTCTGTGCAGCGCGTTCGGAAGCGCCCGGATCGCCAAGCCGATCGGCCACTTGCTTGAGGCGTTGTCGCAATTCGGCGTTTCGATTTTTATCCAGCAGTCCTAATAATTCCTGACTTAGCTGAGCTCCGGTCAGATCGTCTTGCATCAGTTCGGTAACCACGCGTTCGCCCGCGACTAAGTTCACCAATCCAAAATGTTCTGCGGTGATCAATCTACCGAGCGTGTGCCAGTTTATCGGCGACTCTTTGTAGACGATAACCATCGGCGTTCCAACCAGCGCTGCTTCAAGTGTTGCTGTTCCACTTGCAACCGCTGACGCATCTGACGCCGCAAGTGCTTCTCGCGTTTCGCCGTGAATGACCTTGAGTGTCTCGAATCCCAGGTCGCCGTTCTGTCGCGCGATGATGTTGCGTGTTTCTTCAATCGTGCGGCTTGGCGCGACGCATAAGACGCATTGCACATCAGGCCGCTTGTAATTGATCTCTTTAACCGCCGCGAGCATTGGTGGAAGGATCCGCTGCAATTCTTTCAGCCGACTGCCAGGTAGAAACGAAATGATGGGACGGTTGGGATCGAGTTGGTGTCGCTGACAAAATTCTTCGCGATTCAATCGTGGCTTCACTTCGCCCGCTAGCGGATGGCCGACAAACTCAACATGAGTTACGCCACGTTCTTTGTACCACTCTGCTTCAAACGGGAGAATCGACAGCAACAAATCTACATCACGTTGGATGTTTCCAACTCGTTTTGGTCGCCACGCCCACAACTGTGGACTGATGTAATAGATCACTTTGAGGCCGCGTCGATGCAGCGACGTAGCGAGGCGGAGATTGAACTCAGGCCAGTCGACCAGGATCACCGCGTCAGGTTTGTTTTCAAACGCCGCTCGCTTCAATCCTCGAAATGCCTTGATGAAGCGCGGTAATACGACTCCGACTTCAACGATTCCCATGATCGCAAGCTCTTCTGAGTCGACGACAGTCTCGACGCTTTCAGCACGCATCAATCGCCCAGTCGCGCCGAAGAATTCGAACTTGGCATCCGGCGCGACCTGCCGCAAGGCACGGACAAGCGAAGCTGCGTGAGCATCACCAGATGGTTCACCAGCAACAATCATGATGCGGTAGTGTTGAGACATTGCTGTGGT
The DNA here is from genome assembly GCA_035457565.1 of Pyrinomonadaceae bacterium. Lineage (GTDB taxonomy): Bacteria > Acidobacteriota > Blastocatellia > Pyrinomonadales > Pyrinomonadaceae > PSRF01. The sequence goes on from DATIBJ010000112.1 coordinate 46,920, forward strand.
GATAATAACAAAGCCCGCTGTGTTCACAGGATCCAACTTGAACTGAACCATGCAACGTGCGAAACGGTCAGCACTCAGGCTTCACTGGAAAGAACTCAGGCTGAAATAAATTCAGGTAGGGAAGGGTGGCTTCCCCCCGCTCAAGATCTACAACACTCAACTTCAGGATCAGCGTGCGGCAAAATCATCAGCTCTCAACCCTAAATGAAATAGCTCAAGCTTAGTTAATCGCAGTCAGGAAGGGTGGTTTACCCCGCTCAAGTTGCATCACCATCCAACTCCCACTGAACACATGCAATGTACAAAACAATCAGCACTCAATCCTCACTGAAACAATTCAAGCTGAAATAAATTGCAGGTTAGGAAGGGTGGTTTACCCCCGCTCAAGATCCACAACACCCAACTCCAGGATCAGAGTGCGACGTGCAAAATCATCAGCTCTCAACTAAATGAAATAGCTCAAGCTTAGTTAATCGCAGTCAGGAAGGGTGGTTTACCCCCGCTCAAGATCCACAACACCCAACTCCAGGATCAGAGTGCGGCGTGCAAAATCATCAGCGCTCAAGCTTCACTGAAATAACTCAAGTGAATAAATTGCAGGTTAGGAAGGGTGGTTTACCCCCGCTCAAGTTGCTCTGTAGCCACCGAGCGGATTAATCTCCAGCCACAAAAAATCCTCAACAGGGAGTTTCCTCATGGCTCGCAAATGGACCAATCTCAATCTTCCAGGTGCGCTGCACTATGTCACTGGAAATGTCAGTCACAGAGTTAAGATCTTCAGACAGAAAGGCTGCTGCCTGGCTTTCTTCAAGATACTCAACAATCTCTTAGGTGAGTGGCCCGCCAAGTTGATTGCCTACGTGGTCATGCCTGATCACGTCCATCTCATAGTGAATCCACGCGATGGCAACATCACCGGATTCTGTGGTGCGTTGAAGAGTCTCACTGCAAAGGAACTAGTCCGCATCACAGGCGACAAGCGTTTTGTGCGGGAAAAGCCTGATGAAGATGGAACCATTCACCAAGTGTGGCAGGAGGGCTTCAAGTCGTTTCCGTTATATAGCGGTTGGATGATTAAACAAAAAGTGAATTACATCCATAACAATCCGGTCCGTAAGAAGCTGGTGAGATCTGCCAAAGACTACAAATGGTCCAGCTTCAGAGCGCGCTATTTTGATTCTAAGGAGCCATTGCCGGTGGATCATGATTGGTGGTGGCCAGGGGATGGAGAGAAGCTGAAAGAAGCGATGAAGAAGCTGGGGTGGCCGGGACACTTTAAGAAGGACACAAAGAAATGAAGGTTGAGTGTGATGCAACTTGAGCGGGGGTAAACCACCCTTCCTGACTGCGATTAACTAAGCTTGAACTATTTCATTTAGGCTTGAGCGCTGATGATTTCGCACGTCGCACTCTGACCCTGAAGTTTGAGTGTTGTGGATCTTGGGCGGGGGTGAACCGCCCTTCCTGACTGCGATTAACTAAGCTTGAACTATTTCATTTAGGCTTGAGCGCTCATGATTTCGCACGTCGCATTCTGATCCTGAAGTTGACTGACATCAAGGCAAGTTAGGAAGGGCGGTTTACCCCCGCTCAAGACTCATAACATTCAACTTCAACCAGACAATGCGACGTACAAAACAATCAGCACTCAAGCTTCACTGAAATAACTCAAGTGAATAAATTGCAAGTCAGGAAGGGTGGTTTACCCCCGCTCAAGATCCACAACACCCAACTCCAGGATCAGAGTGCGGCGTGCAAAATCATCAGCGCTCAAGCTTCACTGAAATAACTCAAGTGAATAAA